>JASBSE010000148.1 GCA_030149115.1 Winogradskyella sp.
GGTATTTTAACTACTGATGAACTGAAACAATTAGAAAAGGGACTTGAAAATTTAGCATCACAAATTGAAGACGGAACATTTACCATAGACCATCAGTTTGAAGATGTACATTCAAAAATTGAATTTGAACTCACCAAAACCCATGGTGACGTTGGTAAAAAAATCCACACAGCGCGATCAAGAAACGATCAGGTTTTGGTGGCTTTGCAACTGTTTTACAAAGCTGAATTAATCAATATAAAATCAAAGACAAAAGCCTTTTTTGAAACGCTATTAGAACTTGCTGAAACACATAAAAAAGTATTATTACCAGGTTATACGCATTTACAAGTTGCCATGCCATCATCCTTTGGGTTATGGTTTTCTGCCTACGCAGAAGTCTTAATTGACGATGTGTATTTGTTAGATGCAGCGTTAAAAACCGTGGATCAAAATCCGCTTGGTTCTGCAGCTGGTTATGGAAGTTCATTCGCAATTGACAGACAATTAACTACAGAAATTTTAGAGTTTTCAACTTTAAAATATAACGTTGTTGCTGCACAAATGAGTCGAGGGAAAAGTGAACGTACTATTGCATTAGCCTTAGGTAGTTTAGCCAATACTTTGGCGCGTTTTGCTATGGATATTTGTTTGTATATGAGTCAGAATTTTGGCTTTATCAGTTTTCCGGATGAATTAACCACAGGAAGTAGTATTATGCCTCATAAGAAAAATCCTGATGTTTTCGAATTGATTAGAGGAAAGAGCAATAAAATACAAGCTTTACATCATGAGATGGTTTTGATTACTAATAATCTACCAAGTGGTTATCATAGAGATTATCAGTTATTAAAAGAAAATATGATTTCTGCCATTATGGATATGCAGGATATTCTTGAAATTTTCAACTATTCTATTAAACAAGTAGAAGTAAAATCTATCGACCTCAATGACAAGAAATATCAATATTTATTTACGGTGGACAATATAAATACATTGGTTGAAAGTGGTATGAGTTTTAGAGAAGCCTATCAAAAAATTGGTAGTGACGTACAGAACGGAACCTACAAACCAGATACTTCAAAACAGCATACGCATAAAGGAAGTATTGGTAATTTATGCTTGGAGAACATAAAATCGAAGTTTCCTGAATAAAAAAGCACCTCTTTGGAGGTGCTTTTTACATACTACTTTAACTAATAAAACTTAAGATTAAGACATGCGGTAGTAAATATTTATACTCTAGGTAAATCAAACCCATCCTTTAAAGGCAAATTAGATTCACCCATTAAATAAGCGTCAACATGATGTGCCGCTTGGCGTCCTTCAGAAATAGCCCAAACAATCAAGGATTGCCCTCTACGCATATCTCCAGCTGCAAAAATCCCTGAAACATTTGTCGCGTAATCTTTAGTCGAAGCTTCAATATTAGTTCTAAAATCCATTTTTAACCCAAACTGTTCGGCTAGGGTTTTCTCAGAACCTGTAAAACCAAGTGCCAATAAAGCTAATTCACAATCCCAAGTCTTTTCAGTTCCTGGTATTTCTTTTAATTGTGGTCTCTCACCTTCTTTAAACAGCCATTCCACCTCAACAGTTTTTAAGCCTTTCAGGTTGCCTTTTTTATCACCTATAAATTCTTTGGTTGAAATACTAAAAAACCGCTCTACACCTTCTTGATGCGAAGAAGTCGTCTTCAATTTCATTGGCCAATATGGCCATGGTTGATGCGCTGGACGACCTTCTGGCGGTTTACTCAAAATTTCGAAATTGGTCACTGATTTTGCCCCATGACGATTAGATGTACCTATACAATCGCTTCCTGTATCTCCACCTCCAATGACAATAACATTTTTACCTTCCGCTGAAATAATATTTTCAAAATCCACGACTCCATCAACATATTCGTTATTGAGTTTTAGAAATTCCATCGCTTGATGCACACCTTTTAAATCTGCACCTGGAATCGGGATATGTCGTCTTACAGTGGCTCCACCACAGAGTAGAATAGCGTCAAATTCTTCTTTCAATTTTGAAGCATCGATATCTATACCTACATGCGCATTAGTTTTAAAAATGATACCTTCCTCTTCTAAAACTTTTACGCGTCTGTCTATAATATGCTTTTCCATTTTAAAATCTGGAATTCCATAGCGCAACAAGCCACCGACTTTAGCATCGCGCTCATAAACGACAACATAATGTCCTGCTCTATTTAATTGTTGTGCCGCAGCCAAACCAGCAGGTCCAGAACCTATAACAGCAACCGTTTTCTTAGTTCTTACTTTAGGAGGCTGTGCAGTAATCCAACCTTCTTTGAAAGCCGTTTCAACAATATTTTTTTCAATATTTTCTATGGTCACTGGGTCTTCATTAATACCTAAAACACAGGCTTCTTCGCATGGAGCTGGACACAACCTTCCTGTAAATTCCGGGAAATTGTTTGTTTTGTGTAATATCTTCGCTGCTTCTTTCCAATTGCCTTTGTAAACATTATCGTTAAAATCGGGAATTAAATTACCTAACGGACAACCACTGTGACAAAAAGGAATACCACAATCCATGCATCGCGCACCT
>JASBSE010000153.1 GCA_030149115.1 Winogradskyella sp.
TGATAAAAACAAGCCTAAAGACAGAAAAGGAATAAGAGCGTCAGTAATTGAGGCTGGAGAAAAGCGTATCCGTCCTTGTTTGATGACGACGGCAACAACCATTCTTGCCTTGTTACCAGTACTCACTTCAACAGGTAGAGGTAGTGATATAATGATACCAATGGCTATTCCAAGTTTCGGAGGTATGTTAATTGCACTAATAACCTTATTTGTTGTACCGGTATTATTTAGTTTGAAACACGAACTTAAATTAAAAAAAGCTACAAAATGAGAAATATAATTCTATTGGGAATTGTCTTTTTCGCTTTCGCGAAGATTAATGCACAGCAATTAGCTTCTTACATTCAAGAAGCTCAAGATAACAATCCCGAAATTCAAGCTTTTGAATTGCGCTACAACATAGCAGAAGAAAAAGTTAATGAAGCTAATACCCTGCCAGATACACAAATAAGTGCTGGCTATTTCATTAGTGAACCTGAAACACGAACTGGAGCGCAACGCGCACGTTTCTCAGTCAAGCAAATGTTACCATGGTTTGGGACTATTTCGGCAAGGGAAAATTACGCAAGCTCAATAGCTGAGGCCCAATATGTAGATATTGTCATTATGAAGCGCAAATTGGCACTTTCAGTCTCTCAATCCTATTATAAACTATATGCTATTAGGGCCAAACAATTGGTTCTCGAGAAAAATATCGACCTTTTAGAAACCTATGAACGTTTAGCATTAACGTCGGTAGAAGTTGATAAGGCATCAGCTGTTGATGTACTTCGTCTTCAAATTAGGCAAAATGAACTTGTACAACAAAAAGAAGTATTAGAGCAAGATTACCTTGCCGAACAGGCAACCTTCAATAATCTATTAAATCGTGATGAGACCATTGCTGTAACTGTGGTTGAGGATATGTTTATTCCAGATGAGGACGCATTAATATTGACAGAAAATCTTCAGTTAAATCCTGAACTCATTAAATATGATAAACTCTATGAATCCGTTGGGCAATCAGAGTTGTTGAATCAAAAACAGAGCTCACCCAATATAGGCTTTGGGCTGGATTATGTACCAGTTTCTGAGCGTCCTGATATGAATTTTACTGACAATGGAAAGGACATCATAATGCCAATGGTATCTATCTCAATTCCAATTTTTAACAATAAATACAAATCTGTAACAAAACAGAATCAGTTAAAGCAGTTGCAGATACAGTCCCAAAAAGAAGATAGATTAAACAAACTTGAAACCCTATTAGCAGATGCGAAGTACAACCGAGAAAATGCGAGAATTAAATTCAATATTCAATCGGACAATCTAAAACAAGCAAATGATGCTGAAGAAATCTTGATAAAGAATTATGAAACGGGCACTATTGATTTTAACGATGTACTGGATGTTCAAGAGTTGCAATTAAAATTTCAAATAAACCTTATAGAATCCATTAAAGGTTATTACATACAGTATGCTTTGATTAATTATTTGACACAATAAAAATGAAAACAATAAAAATCATAATACTATCGCTGTTTTCTTCAACAGTATTCGCCCAAGTAGGCACCAACGGACAGGATAGAAAAGAAGAAGGGAGACCGGTAAGGGAGTATAACCTTACCATTGAAGAAAATGAAATGACACTTGCTGGTGTAACCGCCAAAGGAATGACCATCAATGGTAGTATTCCAGGACCTGTTCTGGAATTTGACGAAGGAGAACTTGCCATCATCAACGTCACCAATAAAATGGATAAAGAAACCTCAGTGCATTGGCACGGGTTGATACTTCCAAATTTCTATGATGGTGTCCCTTATTTGAATACACCCCCAATCGAACCAGGAGAGACTTTTCAATACAGAATCCCTATCAACCAGTCAGGTACGTATTGGTATCATTCTCATACGATGCTACAAGAACAGAAAGGTGTTTATGGTTCAATCATTATTCACCCAAAAGAAAAAACATTAGAATATGACAAGGATTTGGTGGTACTACTCTCTGATTGGACAAACGAGAAACCATTGAACGTGCTACGAAACCTTAAAAGAGGTAACGAGTGGTATCAAGTTAAAAAAGGTACAGCAGTACCATTGAGTAGAGTCATTTCAGAAGGTGCTTTTGGTGCTCAACTGAAATTTTGGAGAGACCGTATGGAAGGGGCTGATATTAGCGATATCTACTATCCCGCCTTTCTAACCAATGGAAA
>JASBSE010000157.1 GCA_030149115.1 Winogradskyella sp.
TTTATTTGAGAGATGACACGGTCGTAATCTTCATTTTTACCTTCAAAAAGGTGTTTTATAAAAGCTAATTTATCATTCAATCCTATTTGAAGTCCGTTGCCTTTTAATTTATCATTCAATGATTTTTTAGCTTGCTCTGCTTCGCGTTTTTGAGCTTCTTCAATAGGTTCAAATTCTGGGATATCGGCAAAATCTGAACTTATAGTTTCAAATTCAATGGTGCTAGGTTTTTCATTTGTAACGGCTTCTTCTATCATAACATCTACCTGTTCGCTTTCGTTAGGCATTTGGGCCACCATATCCTTAATTTTTTCCATAAGAGGCTCTGTAATGTTATCATCCTCAACCTCATCTACATTGACATAGGTTTTATTTCCAATTTCGATATTATCACTTACCGTGTTATTAAACGCTACATCCAACATACCAAAAAATGAAGAATCATTACCAATAGTTGGCATATCGTCTTCAAAATTTTCTTGTGCAAATTTTAAAACCGTTAGCTTTTCATACAGTTTAGTAACCTCCTCATGCATTCTATCGACATCTTCTCTACCTTTTAACTTTAGAATCCTATGTGCAATGCTGATTAATTCTGATTCTAACTTCTTTTTCATGTGATCTAAGTTTATTGTTTAGTAAAGTCACACAGAACATCTTTAAACTATACTATTCTTGTTTAAAAATAAATAGCGGATGTTTCATCTTAATTACTTTTGATTTTTAATATTTTTGATTGACCTTTATACAAACGAATACTAACTCCGTTTTAGTGCTAAAATTACGAAATGTTTCTTGAAAATACGGTAAATCATAAAGAACAATTTGGGTGGATTGAGGTGATATGTGGATCAATGTTCTCTGGTAAAACCGAAGAACTGATTCGCAGGTTAAAACGCGCGCAATTTGCCAGACAAAAAGTTGAAATATTTAAGCCTGCAGTAGATGTACGCTATGATGATGAGATGGTAGTGTCTCACGACTCTAATGAAATAAGATCTACACCTGTCCCAGCAGCCGCTAACATTCCTATTTTAGCCGATGGATGCGATGTTGTAGGTATTGATGAAGCTCAGTTTTTTGATGACGAAATCGTAAGGGTTTGCAATGACTTAGCAAACAAAGGTATTCGTGTAATTGTAGCTGGGTTAGATATGGATTTTAAAGGCAACCCTTTTGGTCCAATGCCTTACCTTATGGCAACAGCGGAGTATGTTACAAAAGTACATGCTATTTGCACAAAAACTGGAAATTTAGCACAGTATAGTTATAGAAAAGCACAGAGTGATGATTTGGTTTTACTTGGAGAAGTAGAAGAATACGAACCTTTGAGTCGTGCTGCTTTTTACAAATCTATGCTTAGAGATAAGGTAAGACAAATGAAGGTGAAAGATGCGGAAGAGATCAATGCTAAAGAAAATAAGTCGGATGCCAAAAACGAATGAAACCGTTCTCGAAATTGATTTAGGTGCATTAACACATAACTTCAATTACTTAAAATCCAAATTACAGCCTGACACTAAATTTTTAGCTGTTGTAAAAGCATTTGCTTATGGTAGTGATTCTGTTGCTATTGCTAAACACTTAGAAACTCTAAATATTGATTATTTAGCTGTAGCTTATGCTAAAGAAGGTGTTCTGCTAAGAGATGCTGGTATCACAACACCCATCTTGGTGCTTCATCCGCAGCCTGCTAATTTTAAAACGATAATAGAGCGCTGTTTAGAACCTAGTATTTACAGTGCACGAGTTTTAAATGAATTTATTTCGGTTGCAGAAAACCAATTACAAAAAGACTATCCTGTTCATATTAAGTTTAACACAGGTTTAAATCGCTTAGGTTTCTGGGAAAATGATGTGAATCATATTGTTTCAAAACTAAGCGGAACTGCATCTGTAAAAGTAAAATCCCTCTTTTCGCATTTGGCTGCTAGTGAAGACAAAAATGAAGCAGACTTCACTAAAAATCAAATAACAACTTTTAAATCTATAGTTAAAGAGTTTAAGTCTAAATTAGATTATAGTCCTTGGTTGCATATCTGCAATACTTCCGGTATTATAAATTACCCTGAAGCCCATTTAGATATGGTTCGTAGTGGGATAGGACTTTATGGCTTCGGAAATTCTGTAGCAGAAGATAAGCAACTAAAACCAATAGCAAGCTTAAAGTCTGTAATTTCTCAAATTCACAGCATTGAAAAAGGGGAAACCGTAGGTTATAATAGAGCGCATCTTGCTCTAGATTTTGAAAAAACAGCCACTATTCCAATCGGCCATGCGGACGGTATCACAAGAGTTTATGGGAAAGGGAAAGGATTTGTTTTTATTAACGGACAAAAGGCTCCTATCGTTGGCAATGTGTGTATGGATATGATTATGGTAAACATTACTAATATAGACTGCAAAGAGGGAGATGAGGTTATTATTTTTGATGGCTCTCATAAAGCTTCAAATCTTGCAGAATCTTCTGGTACAATTTCTTATGAAATAATTACCGCAATATCTCAACGCGTTAAAAGAAAAATAATCTCTGCTTAAGATTTTTTTAACAAATTGTGACTTTTTACCTATTTTAGTATCTCACTAACATATATACTAACTATTAAAACACTTAATTATGTTAAAAGAATTTAAGGATTTTGCAATGAAGGGCAACCTTGTAGACATTGCTGTAGGTTTTGTAATGGGAGCTGCTTTCAATAAAGTAGTTGCATCATTTACAGGCGGGATTGTATCACCACTAGTTGGTTTAATTTTCAACTCAGACCTAAAAGATTTAAGGTTTAAATTACAAGATGGAACTCAAAATGAAGCAGGAGAAATGGTAGGAGAAGTATGGTTAGAATATGGAACATTTTTAACAAATGTTATTGATTTTATCATCGTTGCATTTGTTATGTTTATGGTTGTAAAAGGGGTTAACAAAATGAAGAAGAAAGAAGAGCCAGCACCAGAAGCGCCAAAAGGACCATCTGAAATAGACTTATTAATGGAAATCAGAGATTCTTTAAAAAAATAATTAGAATATAGCTACCGCTATACTACATATTTAATAACCAAACCCAGGCAATTAACCTGGGTTTTTCTTTCTTAAAAAACATAAAAGTTAAATAATTAACATTCTGTTTTTAATTGTTAAAAGGCCTCTTTTAATTGAAAGTAAGGTCTTTTTTTTGTTTAATTTTGCACGATATTTATTTAAATCACATAAAATGAAAGTAGCTGTAGTAGGTGCAACTGGCTTAGTAGGCAGTGTTATGTTAAACGTTCTAAAAGAACGAAACTTTCCAATAGATGAATTACTGTTAGTAGCATCAGAACGTTCTGTTGGTAAAACAATGGAATTTAAGGGAAAACAACATGAAGTGATAAGTATACCTGCAGCTATTCAAAAACGCCCAGATATAGCATTATTCTCAGCTGGAGGGAGTACATCTTTAGAATGGGCTCCAAAATTTGCAGAAGTTGGTACTACAGTTATAGACAATTCTTCGGCTTGGAGAATGGATTTATCAAAAAAGCTCGTTGTTCCCGAAATTAATGCTGGTCAACTAACCAAAGAAGATAAAATTATTGCCAACCCAAATTGTTCAACCATACAAATGGTAATGGCTTTAGCTCCACTTCACCATAAATACAAAATAAAGCGTATTGTTGTGTCTACCTATCAATCTGTTTCTGGTACAGGTGTAAAGGCCGTAGAGCAATTAGAAAACGAAATTGTGGGTAAAAAAGGAGAGATGGCTTACCATTACCCAATTCATAAAAATGCCATACCGCATTGCGATGTTTTTGAAGAGAACGGCTATACAAAAGAAGAGATGAAATTGGTTAGAGAGACACAAAAAATTCTCGACGATAAAACTATTGCCGTAACCGCAACAGCAGTAAGAATACCAACAGCAGGCGGACATAGTGAGGCCGTAAATGTAGAGTTTGAAAACGACTTTGATTTAACCGAAGTAAGACAAATTCTTAATGATACAGATGGTGTTACAGTACAAGATAATTTAGATGTTAATGTCTACCCAATGCCAATGTATGCTAACGGAAAGGATGATGTTTTTGTGGGAAGAATAAGAAGAGATGGCTCCCAACCCAATACTCTAAACCTTTGGGTTGTTAGTGATAATCTTAGAAAAGGAGCTGCAACTAACACAATTCAAATTGCAGAATATCTTGTAAATAACAGTTTGGTTTAGTTTTTTAATAGTTTTTAGACTATACCTAAATTTTGTATCTTTCATCTTATGATTTAACGAGATGTTAGAGCATTATTTATGTTTAAAAATTAACTCAATATCGTCTAAATTTTGACTTTGATTGGCGTTTAATACTAAAAACTTATTATGAAAAAATTACTTCTAACAACAGCACTACTAAGTATTTTTATGTCCTGTAAAAACGAATCTGAAAAAGTGAAACCTATTTCTGTAAACTATCCCGAAACTAAAAAAGTTGATACTGTTAACAATTACTTTGGCGAAAATGTAGCCGACCCATACCGTTGGTTAGAGGACAACAGAAGTACAGAAACCGAAGCTTGGGTAAAATCTCAAAATGAAGTTACTTTTGGTTATTTAGACAACATTCCTTACAGAGAAGAGTTAAAAGAGCGTCTAACAAAACTGTGGAACTACGAAAAAATAGGCGCACCTTTTAAAGAAGGAGATTATACCTATTTCTATAAAAATGATGGTTTACAAAACCAGTACGTCATCTACAGATACAAAAACGATGCTGACCCAGAAACAGCCGAAGTGTTTTTAGACCCAAATACTTTTAAAGAAGATGGAACAATCTCGTTGGGAGGGTTAAGCTTTTCAAAAGATGGAAAAACATTAGCATACTCAATTTCAGAAGGAGGAAGTGATTGGAGAAAAATTCTAATAATGAATGCTGAAACAAAAGAGATTGTTGAAGATACCTTAGTAGATATTAAGTTTAGTGGTATGTCTTGGTATAAAAATGATGGTTTCTACTACTCTAGCTATGATAAGCCAAAAGGCAGTGAGCTTTCTGCTAAAACAGATCAACACAAAGTATACTACCATAAATTAGGGACTAAGCAATCTGAAGACCAATTAATCTACGGAGGAACGCCAGAAGAAAAACATCGTTATATCTATGGCGGAGTTACAGAAGATGACAGATATTTAGTAATTACACCTAGAGTATCTACATCAGGAAATAAACTTTACATTAAAGATCTTACTATACCTAATGCTCCTTTAGTTGAAATTTTAGGACATACAGATTCAGACTCTAACATTATTGAAAATGTAGGCTCCAAGCTTTACATTATGACAAATCTTAACGCACCTAATCAAAAAATAGTTACGGTTGATGCGTCTAACCCAACACCTGATAACTGGAAAGATTTTATACCAGAGACTGAGAATGTTTTAAGTCCTTCAACGGGTGGTGGTTATTTCTTTGCTGAATATATGGTAGATGCTGTATCTAAAGTTTTACAATACGACTATGATGGTAAACTTGTAAGAGAAGTAGAATTGCCTGGCGTGGGTAGTGCTGGTGGGTTTGGTGCTAAAAAAGAAGAGAAAGAACTTTACTACTCTTTTACAAACTATGTAACCCCAGGAAGCATATATAAATACAATATTGAAAAAGGAACCTCAGAATTATACCGCAAACCAAACATAGATTTTAATCCAGATAATTATGAGAGCAAGCAAGTGTTTTATACCTCTAAAGATAGTACAAAAATACCAATGATAATCACACATAAAAAAGGCTTGAAATTAGACGGTAAAAACCCTACTATTTTATATGGTTATGGTGGTTTCAATGTTTCTCTAACACCAAGTTTTAGTATTACTAACGCCGTTTGGATGGAACAAGGAGGTATCTATGCTGTTGCCAATTTGCGTGGTGGTGGTGAGTACGGAAAAAAATGGCATAATGCAGGTACTCAAATGAAAAAACAAAATGTTTTTGACGACTTTATAGCTGCTGCAGAATATTTAATTTCAGAAAAATATACCTCTTCAGATTATTTAGCTATCAGAGGCGGCTCTAATGGAGGTTTATTAGTTGGTGCAACAATGACGCAAAGGCCAGATTTAATGAAAGTTGCTTTACCTGCTGTTGGCGTTTTAGATATGCTACGATATCACACATTTACTGCTGGTGCTGGTTGGGCTTATGATTATGGTACTGCAGAAGACAGTAAAGAAATGTTTGAATACCTCAAGGGTTACTCTCCTGTACACAACGTAAAAGAAGGTGTGGAATATCCTGCAACTTTAGTAACCACAGGAGACCATGACGATAGAGTCGTTCCTGCTCACAGTTTTAAATTTGCTGCGGAATTACAAAGTAAGCAAACCGGAGACAATCCAACTTTAATAAGAATTGAAACCGATGCTGGACATGGAGCTGGTACTCCTGTAAGCAAAACTATTGAACAATATGCTGATATTTTCGGGTTTACCCTTTATAATATGGGATTTGATGTTTTGCCAAGCAAAACAAAAAATAAAGTAAAGGGTTAACAGGAAACTCTTTAAATTAACCATTATTTATAGTCATTTGTCTTTTTTTATTTGATTATAAACGATTTAATTAAAATATCTTAGATTTACTCCTATTTTTGTTAAAAAAGTAGGAGTTTTTTTATTTAGGTTGTTATAGTAATGCGCTGTCATTTATACATGAAAAAAAATTACATTCTAAAATTGCTTTTAATAACATTGTTGTCTCTTTCATCTTGTAGTGAATCAGATGATAATACAATACCTGTATCCATTCAAACCAATCCAGACGAAGTCTTTTTGGATCAAAACTCACAGGTTGAAATATTCATATTTAATAACGACTCTAATATTCCTCAATCTGGGACTCTATCTATAAGCCAACCTTCTTTAGGCTCAGCAGTAATTAACGACAACAATACTCCTGATAACATAAATGATGATTACGTGGTTTACACAGCGAATTCAAATACTATTGGAGAAGATTCAATTCAATATACGGTATGTGACGCTTCTAATAGCTGCCAAACAGAAAACATCTCTTTAACAATTACCTCTTTATCTATAGTAAATATGTTTGAAGGTGAGACACCACACGAAACTTTATCTTCATACAATTTTTTTCAGGGTGTTTTAAAAGATCTCAACCCTTCATTTGGTGTTTTTCCTTATGATCTCAACACTGCTCTATTTACAGATTATGCAAAGAAAAAACGATTTATATGGATGCCAAATGGAGTCAAGGCAAACTACATAAATGATTTCACTCCTCTAGAGTTTCCGACCGGTAGTGTTATTATAAAAAACTTCTTTTACTATAATGTGCAACCCGATAATTCCACAAAAATTATTGAAACAAGGCTTATGTACAAAAAAGAGACCGAATGGGATTTTGCAAATTACGTATGGAATGAAGAACAAACTGAAGCATACTTTACTAACGCAGGAAGCATAGTAAACTTAAGTTGGTTAGAAGGGGAGAGTATAAAAACAACAGATTACAGAATACCCTCAAGAGCTGAGTGCTTTACATGTCATAATCAGTTAGAAGATCCTACTCCTATTGGCCCTAAACCCCAAAATCTCAATAGGGAGTATAATTACATCGATGGATCGGCAAACCAACTACGCAAACTAATAGAATTCGGCTACCTGAACACTGATATCCCTGATAATATAAATTCTTCAGTTGCTTGGGATGATGATTCTCAGCCTCTTGAAACAAGAGTACGCTCCTATTTAGATATTAATTGTGCACATTGTCACTCAGATGAAGGTCATTGTAATTACAGACCTATGAGATTTGCTTTTCACTTAACAGAAAACCCTGAAAATTTAGGTGTTTGTGTAGAGCCTGAAACTCAATTCATTCCAAATTCTTATATTGTAAAGCCCAATGACACAAACTTATCCATACTTTATTACAGAATAAGTACCACAGATGAATCATTTAGAATGCCTTTGTTAGGACGAACAACTAACCACGAAGAAGGTATTTCCCTAATAGAAGAATGGATAAACTCCTTAGATAATTGCGAATAACACCAAAAAAATATGAAAAAAATTACGCTCTTACTTTTTGCCCTTGCCTCATTTAGCTTGTGCAATGCTCAAGTTTTAAATGAAAATGCTAATTGGCCAAATACCAATTGGTCGTTAACAGGAACTTATGACCCAACGTACCTCTATGAGAATCCCGTAACTACTTCCACAAACTTCTCTTATGACGACGATGACGCAGGTAGTGGAACCAACAGTGATATTGCGGTAGAATCTCCTGTAACGGACTTATCTGCAGCCCATGGTGCTGGAGAAACACATATATACTTACAAACAAACTATGTGTTTAATGTTTACCAAACTGAGATTTTTACCGTAGAATATTGGGATGATGATAATTCTCAATGGGTGAGCTGGGGAAATTCTTACGATTCAGATACTGCTGGTGCACCAACATCAAGCTACTGTGGTGGCACCTTTTATAGTTTAGATCTTCCTTTTTTAGATATTTCTTCTTTTTCTAATAATCAATTATCAGGTTTTAGATATCGTATATACTACGAAGATAATGGGTCTTGGGGTTATGGATTTTGTTTTCAATCACCAACAATATTATCGCAAGCTCCTCCCGCTTGTCCTAATCCAATAAATTTAAGTGTTTCTGGTGTTACTGAAACAAGTGCTGTTTTAGAATGGACTGAGGCAGGATCTTCTATGTCATGGAATATTGAATGGGGAACTGCTGGTTTTGCTCTTGGTTCAGGGACTGTGATACCTGATGTAAACTCTACATCTTACAATTTAAACACTCTTTCTCAAGGAGTTTCATACGATTTTTATGTGCAGGCAAACTGTGGAGGTGGTGACACTTCCAATTATGTCGGTCCATTTAATTTTACTACTTCTATGCCTGGCGGCACATGTATATCAGCAATTTCTATGCAAGTTGAAACTGATTGCTCTATTGCGACGCCAACAACATTTGATTTTTCAACGGCTACAGACATTGATGCCAATAATGAAAACCCAACTTGTGATGCTTCAGGTAATTATGGATACTTTGTGAGTTTTACAGCTCCTTCTATAGGCTCTGTAATATTTAATTTTAGCGGAGCAGCTGACGGGATTGGGCTTGAGGTTTATGAGTCTTGTGGAGGGGCGTCTGCATCTACTTGCTCCAATAACATATTCGATTCTGGTGACACTTCCGGTCTTATTGGTGGTTTAACACCTGGCGCAACCTATTATGCTGTGATTTGGAGAGATCTACAAAGTGGAACAGCAGATGTTTGTATTGAAGAGGGTGCTAGCTGTCCTGATCCAAGTGGCCTAGATGCAACTTCTATATCACTAGACTCAGCAATGTTAAACTGGGTAGAAAACGGAATTGCGGCTTCTTGGAATATTGAATGGGGAGTTTCTGGTTTTACTTTAGGTGCAGGAAACCTTGTTAATAATATAAATGCAACTAATTATAACTTAATGGGCTTATCGCCAGGAACTAGTTATGATTTTTATGTACAATCAAATTGTACTGGAGAAACCTCAGGCTTTACAGGGCCTTTCACTTTCATGACTCAAGCTCCTTCTAGAATTAATTTTCTTCAACAACCTATAACAGTTAATGGTTATGACTTAGCTGTAGTTGACATGAATGGTGACTTTTTGGATGATATAGTTGGAGTCTCTTCAACAAATGTCAATATTCAGGAGCAAAATTCTGATGGTTCTTTTACAAATAAAAATATTACAACACCAAATGCTGATTACTTACCAAGCTGGAGTATGGCTGCAGCAGACTTTGATGCAAATGGAAAAACAGACTTACTGTATGGTGCAGGCAGCGGTGTAACGTTTATGCAAGCAAATATAGATGGTACAAGTTTCACTAAACAATCTACCACCGAGTATGTATTCTCTCAACGCTCTAATTTTGTGGATATTAATAATGATGGAAACCTTGATGCTTTTGTTTGCCATGATGTACAACCAAACGTTTACTTTATAAATGACGGTACTGGTAATTTTACTTTTTATCAATCTGATGTAACTCCAGGAGCTCCTTATTCTTTAGGAAATTTCCCTTCAGGCGGTGATTACGGTTCTATTTGGATAGATTACAACAATGATAGAAATATAGACTTATTTATTGCAAAATGTGGTGGCTCTACAGAGCGCAGAACCAATATGATGGTTACAAATAATGGAGATGATACATTCACAGAAAATGCTGCAGCTATTGGCTTAGCAGACCCTATGCAGACTTGGTCGTCTGCTTGGGGAGATTTTGATAATGACGGTGATATGGATGTCTTTGTTGGCGCAAGTTCTGGAACTCATAAATTAATGGAAAATAGCGGGTTCTCAGATGATGGAAACCCTAACAACGATTATGTTTTTACAGATGTTACAGCTGGCGCAGGAATTATTGCTCCAACAGGCTGGGAAAGTTCTGTATATGATATAGATAACGATGGTTATTTAGATATTATAAGCAACGGCTCTATAATGTACGGTAACGGAGATATGACTTTTGAAGATGCGGATGATGGGCAAATTAACTACAAGAATGGAAGCTTCGGTGATTTAAACAATGATGGTTTCATTGATGTATATTACAATGGCATTAGATATTACAACCAAGGTAACAGCAACAATTGGGTTAAGATAAACACTGTAGGGATGGCTCATGTTACTCCAAACTACAGTAATAGAAATGGTATTGGTGCTCGTGTTGAACTAGTTACTCCTTCTGGAACTCAAATTAGAGATGTAAGAAGTGGTGAGGGCTTTGAGTTTATGAGCTCTCTTAATACACACTTTGGTCTTGGTACAGAAACTTCTATTACAGAGATTAGAGTTTATTGGCCATCTGGTGTAGTTGATGTTTTTGAAAACCCAAGCATTAACAGCACGCATGTTCTTGTTGAAGGGACAGCTCCTTTGAGTATTGATGATGAAACTTTTGCAGATATTTCTATTCATCCTAATCCTGTTGAGGATATTTTAAAGATTAAAACTTCAGAAGTTTTAACCGAAAAAATCGCAACTATTTTTGATGTTACAGGAAAACGTGTTTTCAACCAAATGATTACCAACAATGAACTAAATGTTTCAAGCCTTCAAGGTGGCATTTACTTCCTAAGAATAGAGTCTAATGGTAGGAGCTTAACGCGAAAGTTTATTAAAAAATAAGTAAAGAGTTTTAAATACACCTAGCCGCTTGAATATCAAGCGGCTTTTTTATGGTATTTTTGCCATATGCTTCAAGTTAAAAAACTCAGTTTTAGTTACTCCAAAGACCCTGTCCTAAAAGACATAAACTTTACTGTTAATTCTGGAGAAAATCTTGCTATTATTGGTGAGAGTGGTTCCGGAAAAAGCACGCTTCTAAAGCTCATTTTTGGTGAATACGACTTAGAACAAGGGCAAATATTTTGGAAAGACAATGAAATTTTGGGTCCAAAACACAATTTGGTTATTGGGTATGATTTTATGAAATATGTTTCTCAAGAATTTGACCTAATGCCATATACTTCGGTTGAAAATAACATCGGTAAACATTTATCACGATTTTACCCAGAGGAAAAAGAACAGCGAACAAATGAGCTAATAAAAATTGTTGAGCTAGAAGATTTTGCAAAAACTAAAGTAAAAAATCTTAGTGGAGGTCAAAAGCAACGTGTTGCTATAGCAAGGGCATTAGCTAAAGAACCTGAAATTCTACTTCTAGACGAACCTTTTAGTCATATAGATAACTTTAAGAAACAGTCGCTTCGCAGAAATGTTTTCAACTACCTTAAAACAAAAAGTATTTCTTGTATTGTAGCTACTCACGATAAAAATGATGTTCTTGGGTTTGCTGATGAAATACTCGTGTTAAACGGCAAAAAAATAATTGCAAAGGATAAACCTCAAGAGCTTTATAAAAACCCCAAATCGCCCTTAATAGCCTCCTTCTTTGAAGAGTTTAATATTATAAACAACAAAATATATTACGCACATCAACTTAAACTTGTCGAGGACTCCAACTCTAACCTTAAAGCGATTGTAAAAGAATCCTACTTTAACGGAAACTCTTGGTTAATTGAAGCGGAGCATAATGATACCTTTATTTATCTCAATAACATAGAACCTCTAAAAAAAGAAGATGTGGTTTATTTTAAAGTTTTAGATTAAGCATCATTCAGTAAATCGATAAAAACTATATCACTTTCAAAACGGTAAAAAGACTGTTTCTAAAGCTAATAGTATCACCCTCCCTCTTTCCTAATAATAATTGAGCAATTGGTGATTGTGGTGAAATAGCATAAAACAAACCATCTTTTAGTCTTATTTCCCCTTCACTAATACTTATAAAATAATTATGTTGCGATGTATACACAACGCTTCCTAAAGCTA
Organism: Winogradskyella sp.; assembly: GCA_030149115.1. GTDB lineage: Bacteria > Bacteroidota > Bacteroidia > Flavobacteriales > Flavobacteriaceae > Winogradskyella. Next base: position 12,396 of record JASBSE010000157.1, read on the forward strand.
TATTAATATGCTTAGCGTTGTAGTTTATCTTTTGAAGTAATTCTTGGTTATTTTGAATTCCTAAAAGTTGCTGACCTGCCTTTTCGCGTTCTATTTGTATCATAGCTCGGCCTGTTTCGTGCTTATCTCCTGCACTACTTTTGGTTTCGGAATGCAATGCGTCCTCAAGGTCTAAGATACTCTTCTTAACATGCCTTAGTCGTTCTTGTAGCGCCTCACTACATTTACAATATAGTTGTTCTTTTAAAATCACTCAATTAAATCTACTAAATCTTTACCTACTATGCTTCCAATTGCAACACCCATACCTCCTAGTCTTACACCACAGTATATATTATTGCTAAGTTGCTTTACTATTGCACTTTTTTGTTTACCAACACCCATTATACCAGACCACCTATGGTCTATTTCAAAATTTATATTTGGTAAAATAGTTTCCTTTAGTATATGCTCTAAGTTGTTTTGAATGCGCTCAGTTTGATTAAACTCTTCCGTTTCCTCTGTTTTAAAGTCGAGATGTCTTCCGCCTCCAAACAAAATTCTATTGTCTATATTTCTAAAATAATAATATCCTCTGTCTAAGTGAAACGTTCCTTTTATATGTAAATTATTTATAGGTTTGGTAATCAACACTTGAGCTCTGGCCGGCTTTACTTCTTCGCCCATTAATCTTGAAGCAAACCCATTTGTAGCAATTAAAAGTTTTGATGTTTGAAACTCTAAATGATTGGTCTTTATTTTCACAGCACTTAGATCATCTGAAAACGACTCAACAACACAGTTATTAATAATCTTTATTCCTAAACTCAAAACCTTTTTAAGAAGTTCCGACATCATTTTTCCTGTATCTATTTGGCCTTCAAACTTATTAAAACAATACTCTGTTTGAATGTTTTTAAAATTAAAGCTGTTCTCTCTAAAACTAAAAACGTCTTCTTTAAAAACAGGGCTTAAAAGTTTATTAATATCCTTTTGCTGCTCTTTACAGGAGTTATAAAGTTCCTCATTTTCTTTTGGAAACAATTCATATCCACCATATTCTTTATAGCCTATAGCTTCGTCTCCTAAAGTTTCGCGAAGCAATAACAATCCATTAGCTCGTTTCCTAATGAGGCTTAAGACTTCTTGTTCTGAATGACTTTTTAAATCGTCTATGATTTCACTAAGGCTTCCAAAACAAGCAAAACCAGCGTTTTTTGTACTTGCACCTTGTGGTAGAATTCCCTTTTCTAGTATTAGAATTTGAGAATTTGGAAATCTATTTTTCAACCATAAGGCCGTATTAAGACCTACTATCCCACTACCTACAATGGTAAAGTCTACCTTAGTAAACCATGTTTTTATTTCCCAATACGATAAGTCCATAGCAAAAAAAAGCTCCTCAACACAAGGAGCTTTTCATTTTAATATTTATAATTACTTAATTACAATTTTCTTGGTTACTTTAAAAGAACCATCAGAAATGTTTAGCAAATACACACCTGAATGTGCATTGCTTAATTGAATTAATTCATCAAATCTACTGGTAGTATTGAAGCTCTTAGTAAAAATAGCTCTACCTCTAATGTCATAAACCTCAACAACTATGTCCTCTCCGGATCTAGGGTTAAAGCCAATGTTAAAAGTGCCATTATTCGGGTTCGGGTAAACACTAAGATTATCCAATTCATTGTCATTCACACTTAAGTTATTAATAACATTTAGTGAATAGTCTTCAACCTCACCATCAAAACCTGTCTCACAAGACGTTGGAAAATCATTTCCACCTGGAGGTGTATACTTGGTACTCACCCTCATTATAGTTGACCCTGCGACGGCATCTACAGGAACAGTAATTGTTAACGGTGAGCCATCTGTTAATTGGTCGGCAACATTTGATGTAGTTCCTAAATCTAAATCATACTCCTCTCCCGGATCATCGAACGAGCAATTTTGATTCCAATCAATCCAAACTCTTGTAATAATTTGATAATTACCATCAGAATTAGCTCTAACGGATAAATCATAATCCATACCAGCCTCCACATCTGTTGAAATAGATGTAAAATCTGAATATGGAGAAGTCTTAGGACCTGCGTCTAAATTGTTAATAGTGTTAAATATTACACCTGTTGTTCTTGTCTGGAAACTTAAATCACCTTCAGAAGGACAAACACCATCTGTGATTATCAAATCAACCATTGTTTGTTTTGTAATTGATGGTGATGTAGCTGTAAGAGTTATTGTATATGTATTAGAGGCTAAAGAATTTAAGCCTGTTAAATTAAGCGTTACTGTACCATCAGCATTTAAGGACATGGGTGTTAACGTAGAACCTACACCACCAGGTAAACCAGACACACTAAATGAGGTTGTTTCAGAAAACCCATTGGAGGTTACATAACTAAAGTCTATTGAAGCTGTATCTTGGCTACAAACTGTTACATCACCATTAGTTGAATTTATACTAAAGTCTTGAGCATTTGAGATTGAAAATGCGTCAGAAACCGCATAAAATATGTTATCTGCAGCTTCTACTAAAACTCTTGCATTACTTGTATTACCAACACCTGGAACGGTAATTGTTGCGGTTCCTGTATTAGGAACTCCTGAAGCAAGAGTAGTAAAAGAAAAACCGTTGTTAGTAGTAAATAAAATATTTACTGTTTGACAATCTATAGGAGCTGAACTTGTCTGACCAACAACCCATGAAACTTGTTGACTCGAGTTAGCTCCCCAAGTTGGAGGAGTGTTAACTGTAAAAGGTGTTGAAAAATTCTGAACAGTCACTGTCATCTCATCTGAATCTGTTGATCCACCACCAGCTTCATTATCTCTTACTGTAAGTGAAAAATTCATTGTTCTTCCCACTGAAGGGACAACCTCCCAAGTAGTAGCTAAACTACCAGAGAAAACTGTACTTAAAGTTGGCATGTATCTGTCTGGAGATACAGATGGGTCTAAAGACCTAAATAACGGCCCCGCAGAATTAGTGGATTGAGGAGGCATTGTTGCTGGCGTTGCATCCGTTTGCTCCCAACAATAAGTTAATCCAGCAGCTGTATCTACGTCTGTTGCTACACCTCTCAAAACAAAAGGAGTAGATAAAGGAATAGTGAAATCAGCTCCTGCATTAGCAACTGGTGCTACATTATTTGTTGCACTTCCCGTAAAACAAGTACTACTAGGGCCAGAAGATATATTAGCCCACATTTCTTTTATATTTTCACCATGAAAGTAATCATCACTATTGTTTTGAATATTTGGTGCACAAATCCCTGCATATCCCATAATTGTTGAAGCACTTCCTGGCTCTACCGAAACACTCGATCTTTGACAATTATTGTTTTGTGTGTGATTACCACCAAATTGATGTCCCATCTCATGAGCAACATAATCAATATCAAAAGCATCACCTTGAGGAACTGGAGATCCTGTAACTCCTCTAGCCTTGTTTACTGTACATGGCGAACGTAGTTGTGCAATGCCACCACCACCAGTACTAAATACGTGGCCGATGTCATAGTTAGCTGATCCTATTGTATTATCACATTCTGTTTGGTTTTCACCCAACATTGTGCCTCCACTATTATTTGTGTAAGGGTCAGTTGCAGAGTTTAGAAAAATGATACTAGTGTTGTTAGCAATGATAACCATTGTTAGTCCTAAATCCCTTTCGTAAACACCATTTACTCTTGTCATAGTTGTATTCATAGCCGCTAAAGCACCCGCCACTGTACCCCCATGAAATTGAGCATACTCGCCTGTACAAGCTAAAGCTAAGCGATAGGTTCTTAATGTACCATCATTAGCGTTTTTAGCTGTTATAAACTGTTCATCAGATATTTTAAAATCTGCTGGGTCATATTCTGTTTCACAGACAAAACTTCCCCTTGGACCATCTTCATCGGAATTAATGAAAGCTATGTAAGTTTTTAAATCTTGGGTATATGGTTCTATAAACACTGTTTTTCCATCTGATAAAACCATGCCACTAAATCCTTTTTGTGGTGAAAGACTAAATCTCATTGTTGCTGCAGGATTATCAATCCCCTTTCCAACAAAAGATCTTATTTCAGGAAAACGTATCTGTAAATCGTATTCCATTACTGACGCTTCCTGTACTAAATAAGATTCTGGTTTTCCTTCTTGATTTGGAAATTTAATTATTATACCTCGATTTTTGTCAGAAAATTGACGTTTGGGTACATTTAGCAATTGTTGCTTTAATGCCTCAACATTAATATTGATTATAGTTGAATACTTGGGCTTAGATTTATAAAAGATTATCTCATCGTTTTTTATTTGGTCCTTATTTATAGACCACACAATGTCGTTTTTTTGTGCATTACCAAATGACACAAAAAATACTGCCAGAAAAAGTGTTAAAAGGAATTTAGGGTAATTATCTTTCATCATAGAACAATTTTAATTATGCATACAAAGGTATTGGTTATCCAATGACTTTACAAAAAAAAGGCTAATTCATTGAAATATTCTTAATTGAAATGTAAAACAAAGAATATTGATTGAAGTTTTTTGAATATATACGAAATAAAAAAGCGACCGTTTGGTCGCTTCTTATACTATTCTTCTTCGGGCTTTATTTTAAAGTCTTCCATAAACTTAGTGGTATAATTACCAGCTAAATAATCTGGATGCTCCATTAGCTGTCTGTGGAACGGTATAGTCGTTTTTATACCCTCTATTACAAACTCATCTAGAGCACGCTTCATTTTATTTATAGCCTCTTCTCTTGTTTGCGCTGTAGTAATTAACTTAGCAATCATAGAGTCGTAATTAGGTGGAATACTATAACCTGCATACACATGTGTGTCTAACCTTACACCATGACCTCCTGGAGCATGAAGTGTTGTTATTTTACCAGGTGATGGTCTAAAATCATTAAAAGGATCTTCAGCATTAATTCTACACTCAATAGAATGTAAGTTTGGTGTGTAGTTCTTTCCTGAAATTGGAACACCTGCAGCTACTAAAATTTGCTCTCTAATCAAATCAAAATCAATAACTTGCTCTGTAATTGGGTGCTCTACCTGAATACGTGTATTCATTTCCATGAAGTAGAAGTTTCTATGCTTATCAACTAAAAACTCCACGGTTCCTGCTCCTTCATATTTAATAAACTCGGCAGCCTTAACTGCGGCTTTACCCATTTTTGCTCTTAGCTTATCTGTCATAAATGGAGAAGGTACTTCCTCCGTTAACTTTTGGTGTCTTCTTTGAACAGAACAATCTCTTTCTGACAGATGACATGCTTTACCTCTTGAGTCTCCAACAATTTGAATTTCGATATGTCTTGGCTCTTCAATGAGTTTTTCCATATACATATCATCATTTCCGAAGGCCGCTTTAGACTCTTGTCTAGCTGAGTCCCAAGCTGCTTTTAAATCTTCTTTTTTCCAAACAGCGCGCATACCTTTACCTCCACCACCTGCTGTAGCTTTTAACATCACAGGATAGCCTACTTTTTCAGCAATCATAACACACTCTTCGTAATCTGCAATAATACCATCACTACCAGGTACACAAGGTACACCAGCCGCTTTCATTGTTGCTTTTGCTGTTGCTTTGTCTCCCATTTTTGCAATCATTTCCTCAGAAGCTCCGATAAATTTTATACCGTGTTCTTCACATATTTTAGAAAATTTTGCATTTTCAGATAGGAAACCATATCCTGGGTGTATGGCATCTGCATTTGTAATCTCTGCAGCTGCTATTATATTTGAAATCTTTAAATAAGATTCGCTACTAGGTGCTGGACCAATACATACAGCTTCGTCTGCAAACTTAACATGAAGACTGTCTGCATCTGCGGTTGAATAAACTGCAACGGTTTTAACACCCATTTCTTTGCACGTTCTAATAACACGGAGTGCTATTTCTCCTCTATTTGCAACAAGTATCTTTTTGAACATAACTTTTAGTTTAAAAATTCAACTTCCAAGCACCAAATTCCAAATAATT
>JASBSE010000159.1 GCA_030149115.1 Winogradskyella sp.
CAATTTCTTTTGCTACTATTTCGTTTCGTGTCAAGTCGTCAAAATCTTGTATAAGCTTTCGCTTTTTATCATCGAGTTGAAATTTAGTATCCGAAATATCATCATCATGTATCAATGAAGCTTCAATCTGAATTTCAATAAGTCCTACTCGTATGGATTCGAGCTTATTAGAATATTCAAAATTTTCATTAGCATTAGCTGTTTTGATTACAGCTTCAACATCACCTAAAATTGTATTAATCTCAGTATTGATTTTGTTTACGCTAATGGATCGCTCAGATTCACTAAACACGTTCTCAAACTCTTGATCGCAAGACTGTAAAAACACATTTATTTTCAGTTCTCTAGATTCAGAAATTTCCAATTCAATTTCAATATCAGTTCCTTTAATTAAATCGTCTTCTAAATCTTCACCAAAAATTTCGATGTAACCAATACTAAGACCAGAACTTGGCAAACCATTAGATTTTCCTTCGATGACATTGATAGCAAGATTAGATTTAGACTTTTTTAAGATGGTCTTAGAGGCTGTTTTATATATTTTTTTCTTTAATGGCAGAATACTTCCCTTAGCAAATATGCGCTCTAATCGTGTAGCTGAAGCATCCATATCATCAATCTCAATACAGATATCATTTGGTAGTGGCTGCCCATTAACACTATAGCTTCCATGATTAATAGAGATTGGGTCGATAACTTTTAAAACTTCTAAACCACTGTTAAGCAATTGCACCTTAAACTGGTTAAGCCGTCCTTCTAAAAGTGGTACAAATTCTGAAAACGAATTATTCTTTAGACTCTTTACACCAGAATCGTAACCTCCATCTTTTCGTATTATTCTGTAATTATCAATATCTGCACCAGAGAATTTTGCAGTAATCAATTCCTCAGCATCTCTTGTGTTCTGTTCGTAAAAGAACTTATAATCTATAGTTGATTCTTCTTGAGCTTGTTCTTCTTCAACAATTTCTTCCTCTTTTAACTCGCTAGGTTTAGAACCTGCATAATAAGCTGCACCTTCAACAACTGCAGACGTTGGATCTATTGAAGAATTAACCTCAACACCTATGGCATTGGCGATTGATTTTTTAATTAAAGGGATATATGTAGTCCCTCCAATTAAAATCACACGCTTTATATCTGAATTAAGCAACTGATTTTCCTTAATAATATCTTTAATGATAGTAACCGTATTTTCTACGTTTGAAAGAATTAAATTCTCAAAAACTTCACGTTTTACTATTAAATGATCGTATAAGTCAACATCATTAATACTGATGTCTAGTTCTATTTCGGTTTCTTCAAAATTTGAAAGCTCTTTTTTGGCTTCTTCAGCCTTCTTTAATAATTCAAAATAAAGTCCTTTGTGTGTTGAAGATTTGGATTTTAAAGATTTCCATAAATCCGATTGGCCTGTCTTTTCTTCAATAAAAGGCACTATCAGATGCTGAACTATCAGACTATCAAAATCGGCTCCGCCTAAATAATTATCACCTTGATGATCTACAACTTTTAACTCTCTCTCATCAACTTCAACTAGCGCCACATCAAAGGTTCCACCACCAAAATCATAAACAATCCAATGCTCCTTTTCTTTAACTTCGGTATTAGACGTATTGGCAAATGCCAAACAAGCTGCTATGGGCTCTTGGAGTAGAACTACTTCTTTAAATCCGGCTAAATAACCTGCTTTTTTAGTAGCATTAGATTGAATAGTATCAAACGCAGCTGGTATTGTAATGACAACACTGATAACAGTTTCATCATCTGACAAAAAGTTTTTGAGCTCTTTTAAAACCAAAGATGAAAGTTCAATAGGCTGCATTTCTTTATCTAAAGCAGGCACAAAATAAGTATCCTGAGTACCCATTTTTCTTTTGAATAACATACAGACATTTTCTGCATCTTTTTCTAAATAATCTAAAGCCTTATCACCAATTACAATTCTGTTGCCTCTAAAGGCTATACACGATGGCAAGGTCTGCTTTAAACCCAAAGGGTTATTAAATATTTTGATTTTACCGTTATCATATTTAGCGACCAGGCTGTTTGTTGTTCCTAGATCTATAGCAAAATTTATAGTCTTCATTAATCTTATTCTACAATTACAATCCCTTTTTGAACTAAGCTAGTTTCATTACCATTAACTTCATAAATGATTGGTTTTAAAACTTTAGTGATTT
>JASBSE010000554.1 GCA_030149115.1 Winogradskyella sp.
CAAACGTTGGATTAGTGGCTTTGTAGATTGGATGGAACGTATGGTGAAGCATAGAAGAATTACTATTTATGCAACAGCATTCGTGCTTATTATGGCGAGTATGATAGGTATCAATCAAATGAAAATATCTGGTAGTTTGATAGAAGACATGCCAAAAGACAAGCAATTTTTCAAGGATATTCGCTTTTTTGAAGAAGAGTTTAACGGCATTATGCCTTTAGAGATAATGGTTGACACTAAGCGTAAAAAGGGAGTTATGAAATTGTCTACCTTAAAACGCATTAATGAGTTAGAAGAACTTATTGAAGAAACACCAGAACTTTCTAAGCCAATCTCAGTGGTAAGTTTGGTAAAATACAGTAAACAGGCTTACTTTAACGGTAATCCGAAATATTATCAATTACCAACCAGCCAAGAAAATAGTTTTATTCTGTCTTATGCTAAGAACTCATCTTCAGATGTAGATTTACTTAAGAATTTTGTAGACAGCACTGGGCAATATGCTCGCATTACTACCTTTATGAAAGATATTGGTACGGACAAAATGGAACGTATTCAAGAAAATCTTCAGAATAAAATAGATAAGGTTTTTCCTAAAGAACGTTACGAAGTTACTATGACAGGTAAAGCTCTTGTGTTTCAAAAGGGCACTAAGTATTTGGTAAGAAACCTTGTTATTTCATTAACGCTTGCCATAGTACTTATATCGCTATTTATGGCATACTTGTTCCGTTCATTTAGAATGATTATTGTATCACTTATTCCTAACCTTTTACCATTATTAGTAACTGCTGGTTTAATGGGTTATTTAGGGGTCCCTATAAAACCCTCAACAATATTAGTTTTTAGTATTGCTTTTGGTATTTCGGTAGATGATACTATTCACTTCTTGGCAAAATACAGACAAGAATTACAGGCTAACCATTGGAAGATTAGAAAATCGGTTTATGCCGCTTTAAGAGAAACTGGTGTAAGTATGTTTTACACATCTATTGTACTATTCTTTGGTTTCTCTGTATTTACCATATCAAGTTTTGGCGGTACTGTAGCTTTAGGAGCATTGGTTTCAATTACTTTATTGTTCGCCATGTTATCTAACTTGCTGTTATTACCTTCATTATTATTATCATTAGAACGTAATATTGCCAATAAGGAAGTATTACGTAAACCAACAATAGATATTATACCTTCGGAAGACGATAACGAAGACACTATAAAAAACGATTAGAAGAATTATCTTTGCATTTTCAAAATACATTAAAATGACAACAAAAACAGTAGCAGAATTATTATCACAAGATATCACTTTACAAGA
>JASBSE010000173.1 GCA_030149115.1 Winogradskyella sp.
ACTATTTGGTAATATACCTCAAAAGATGGCTTGGAGCTTCTGCTGAAGAAATGCTAGCTTACTATAAAAAGAATGTTACTTAACTGTTTATTTGTTTCGACCCTTCTCATTAGGGTACAAATGCATTAAAGTATCACTTTGAAAAAATTCTTTTGTATCAATATCTATGACAGATAATTTCCCTGTAAAGGCTGCACCTGTATCTATATTCCAAACATTCGCTGCCTGCATTGGTTCGTACTTGTTAAATCTTGTAGTTGGTGTATGCCCAATATAAATTTCTTTATAATGCTTAAGTCGGTTAGGAAACAACTCTGAATTCTGCTGAATACGTTTATCCATAGTTAACGCCATTTCCCAAAGTGTTCTATCGTAATAAAATGCTTCTCTGTGAATTTCTTTTCGCACACCATGCATAGATGTAAAACCAGCATGCAAAAACAAACGATTTTCATCATCTATATGGTATAAAGGCATAGCTTCAAAAAAATCGAGATGTGCTTGTTTTTGTGTTTTTGAAAAGCCTTCATAACTCTCCATTGTTTCTTTTCCTCCGTGCACATACCAAACATCATTAACACTGCCTTCTGCCAACCATTGTTCGCACCAAACATCATGGTTTCCTTTTATAAAGATGCATTTATTATAAGAAGAAAGCTCTATGAGATAATCAATAACCTGAGCTGATTGACTCCAGCCATCTACATAATCCCCCAAAAAGATAAGTTGATCTTTAGCTGAAACCTCAGCTCTTTTCAAAACTTGTTTTAAACCCTTAAATCCACCATGAATATCACCAATAACAAGTGTTCGCATATAATTCTCTTTTATACAAAACTAAGTTATAGCTAACAAGTTTAAGAATTATAAGATTAAATTAGGGTTAATTATACTCAGCATACTTTTCAGAAAGCACAGCTTCTACAGGCTTATTCTGAGGAGTAAACATTGGGTTATCATGTCCACCAACTTCATCATGCATAATAAACCATTTCCATACAAAACCTCCTGCGAACCAATCCTCGTGCCAAAAAGTATCAAATAAGGCTTTTGTGGTATTTACTTGTGCTTCAAGATTCACATCTCTCATGGTATGATCTGACACCCAAGGTTGTCTACCAGAATAATCTACACTTCTGTAGCCATATTCTGTAAAAAGTATTGGTTTATCTAATTGATTGGAAAGTTTTTCAATAATGGGCTTATGAGATTTCCAGCCTTCTAAACAATCTTCATAACTTGGTGTTTTTTTATCGCTAAGTGGGAAGTAAGCATCAATACCTATATAATCTAATTGGTCCCAGAATGGTGTTTTGGCAAACTCATTCCAGTTAGCCGCATAAGTGAGTTTACCTTTATAGACTGTTTTTATCTTTTCTATCAGTTGAAACCAATATGCTGATCTAAATTTTACAAACAACTCTAACTCTGTACCTAGACAAAATATTTCGGCATTGACCTTTTCTGCGAGATCAGCATATTCCAAAATAAAGCTTGTATACGAGGTCTCTAGTGCTTTCCAATCCCCTTCTGTCGCCATCATTATTTCGCCAGTAAATTCACCTTTCCAAACCCAAATTTGAGGTTTAATCATAACCTTTATGTTAGCTTTTCGTAATTCAGAAATGTATTGCTCAGCTCCTGCTCTGGTTTCACCAAACCATTGTCTGTCTGTGTTATGAATAATTTCGGGATGCTCAAGGCTTTTTACAAACCCAAAGGGCATAATAGCAGCATAATTTGCATTCACCTTGACCACTGGTGCTACATGCGTACTATCCACAATATCTCTCGCAGCAACAAAGCTTACTCCATTAATCTTACTTGGTTTATAAGGTGCTGCAGAACACCCAAAAATCAAAACCACAAAAACAACAACTATTATTCTCATATCATAAAAATAAAGAAAAGCCACGTCTTAATAAAACACAACACCTTACAAGAAATTGTTAATTTAAATACTTTCTAAATTGAATTCATTTTTTAAGGTCTTATCTTTAAATGCGACTTAAGCATCAACTAAACCAAAACAATGGAACATATTGCCATAATAGGTAACGGTATTTCTGGCGTTACTCTTGCTAGACATATTAGAAAGTTATCTGATAAAAAAATCACAATAATTTCTGCTGAAAGTGATTATTTTTTCTCACGTACCGCGTTAATGTATGTGTATATGGGGCACATGAAGTTTGAGCACACACAGCCTTACGAAAATTGGTTTTGGAAGAAAAATAACATCGAATTAAAAAAAGGCTACGTTAACAGTATTGATACTGATCAAAAAACACTTCATTTTGCTGAAGGCGACCAAATGAACTATGATAAATTAGTCATCGCAACAGGTAGCAAACCTAATAAATTTGGTTGGCCAGGTGAAGACCTAAAAGGTGTACAAGGCTTGTACAGTAAACAAGATTTAGAAAACCTTGAAATCTATGCGCCTAACAATAAAGTATGCAAACGCGCCGTCATTGTTGGTGGCGGATTAATTGGTATTGAATTGGCAGAAATGTTGAATTCTAGAAACATTCCGGTAACATTTTTAGTGCGCGAAAGCAGTTTTTGGAATAGCGTTTTACCAGAAGACGAAAGTAAAATGATAAACAGACACATTAAAAATCATCATATCGATTTAAGACTTTCAACTAACTTAAAAGAAATTATTTCTGATGAAAACGGAAAAGTAAAATCCATCATCATTGAAGACACTGGCGAAGAAATTCCATGCGATTTTGTAGGCTTAACTGCTGGTGTTTCGCCTAATATTTCTTTTTTAAAAGAAAGTAAAATCGAAACCAACAAAGGTGTTTTAGTCAATCGTTTTTTAGAAACCAATTTTAAAGACATTTATGCTATTGGTGATTGCGCCGAACAGCGCGAAGCTATCGGTAATCGCAGACCAATTGAAGCGGTTTGGTACACTGGACGCATGATGGGTGAAACGTTAGCGCAAACCATTTGTGGCAATAAAACGGAATACAAACCAGGACATTGGTTTAACAGCGCAAAATTTTTAGATATCGAATATCAAACTTACGGTTGGGTAAACGGCAAAAAAGGAAAACCTGATTACGAAGCTCATTTTCATTGGAAACATGAAGACGACACCAAATGTATGACTATAGCTTATCACAGAGACACAAATCAATTTTTAGGCATCAATACCTTTGGCATTAGACTACGTCACGACGTTTTTGATAAATGGCTCACCGAAAAACACGATTTAGACTATGTGATTAACCATTTAGAAGCAGCCAATTTTGATCCAGAATTCTATAAGCGATTTGAAAACGAAATAAAAGCAAGCTATAACAACACCTTACAAACTAACTAACATGAGTTTAAAATTAAATTACAGCATGTCTTTGGCTAATTCTTATGGATTAACAAAAACTCAAAAAATAGCTTCAGCAGTTGGTATACTTGGTTTGTTTATTTTGACGCTAGCTCTTTTTAATGTTGAATTTCCTAATAAAGCAATTACTCTTACAATCGCTTTAATCTTAATCTTTATTGGCACTATTTGGTTTTCTAATAGTTTGTATTTAGACAAATCTAAAGGCATAAAAAATGATGGTGTTTGGTTTAAATCTTTATCCGCTAGAGGATTAATTGGTTGGCTAATTGGTGTTGTTTTAACCTTATTTTACATCGTACTTTATTTTTATCCTGAATATTTAGGTTTAGCTCAAAAAGGTGAAGAAAACACAGGTTTAGTTGCGCTATTTGATCCGTTAAGTCAGCTTTTAAGCGGAAGAAACGCCAGCCAATGGTTTGTTTATGGTACGTTGTACACGGTTGCGATTTTGGTCTTTGGCTATAAATTCATTTTAAAATATAGACACAATCGCTATGAACAAATCAGGACTATATCTGTAATGTTTTTTCAGTTGGCTTTTGCATTTTTAATCCCTGAATTTATGTACGTGATGAACAGCGATTTACCGTACTACGATTTAAAAAACATTTGGCCTCTTAATTATTATAATTTTGAAAGTTACCGCATTAAAGCTTTTATAAGCGCTGGAAATATCGGTTTAGCGATGCTAATTTTTGGTGTCGTTTCAATATTTATTATCACACCTATTTTAACCTACAAATACGGTAAACGTTGGTACTGTTCTTGGGTTTGTGGTTGTGGCGCTTTAGCCGAAACTGCTGGTGATAGCTTCAGACAATTAAGCGATAAATCTCAATTTGCTTGGAAAGTTGAGCGTTGGGTAATTCACTCGGTTTTAGTATTTGTTGTGTTAATGACTACAGCTGTAATACATAGTTATTTGGGTAATGACACCAGCAAATATTGGCTTACAAAATCGTCTTTTTTAATTTTTGTAGCTTCATTTTTAACCTTAATTTTTGTTGGAACATTTCTTCTTAAACATAAAGAATTAGCTAAAGACGCCAAATATGGTGCGATTGGCTATTTTGTGATTATTATGTCCTTATTTGCTTTTCACTATTTTAGTAAAGACAATTCACTATTTTTATTTAAATCAGAAACCTTAAGAAAAAGCTACGGATTTTTAATCGGTTCTATATTTTCTGGTGTTATTGGCACTGGCTTCTACCCTATTTTTGGCAGTCGTGTATGGTGCAGATTTGGTTGTCCTATGGCGGCAATTTTAGGATTTCAGCAACGCTTATTTTCAAAGTTTAGAATTACAACTAATGGTGGGCAATGTATTTCTTGCGGAAATTGCTCAACCTATTGCGAAATGGGAATTGATGTACGTGCCTATGCTCAAAAAGGCGAAAACATTGTACGATCAAGCTGTGTTGGTTGCGGTATTTGTAGTGCTGTTTGCCCAAGAGGCGTTTTAAAATTAGAAAACGACAGCATGAAAGGTCGCATAAACCCTAACGAAATCCTTCTTGGAAACGATGTAGATTTAATGGATTTGGTAAATCAGAAATAAGGCTTTTATTTTGCATTTTCAAACTAACGGAATGCCCAAAATTGTTGTAATTATTCCGGCTTATAATGAAGAAGCCTCTATTCCTTGTGTCATAAAAGAAATTCCTTCTATTGTTGATGAAATTATTGTTGTAAGCAACAATTCCACCGACAATACTGAAGTAAATGCAAGACAAGCTGGTGCTACAGTTATAGTAGAACATCAAAAAGGTTATGGTCACGCATGTTTAAAAGGCATGGAATACATTGCTTGTTTTGATTACACGGAACTGCCAGATATTGTAGTTTTTTTAGACGGAGATTACAGCGACTACCCTGAAGAGCTCACAAAAATCATTCAACCTATCATAGACGAAAATATTGATTTTGTTGTTGGTGCACGTGTTAAAGAATTCAGAGAAGAGGGCTCTATGACTGGCCCTCAGATTTTTGGCAACTGGCTAGCCACCAGCTTAATGCGACTGTTTTTTAGATCTAAGTTTACAGACCTCGGACCTTTTAGAGCTATAAAATACGAAAAGCTTCTAGCCCTAAAAATGGAAGACAAAACCTACGGCTGGACGGTAGAAATGCAACTAAAAGTATTAAAGCAAAAACTAAGCTATAAAGAGATTCCTGTAAAATATAAAAACAGAATAGGTGTCTCAAAAGTTTCAGGAACGGTAAAAGGTGCTATATTTGCAGGCGTAAAAATCTTATTATGGATTTTTAAATATAGTTTTAAGTGATATACCTGCATTACTTCATTATTGTAATTTATACTATTGCTATCGTACTTATTTTTATGTACGCATTGGCACAATTAAACCTTCTTTATAATTATTTATCATCAAAAAAGAAGCGTAATAATTGTGAGAAGTTTGACTTAAATGATCCTGAAGAAGTTCCTTACATTACCATACAACTGCCTATTTTTAACGAGATGTATGTAATGGAACGCCTACTAGACAATATTGCTTTGCTAGACTATCCCAAGGATAAATTAGAGATTCAAGTATTAGATGACTCTACAGATGAGACCGTACATTCTACTAAAGCACATGTAGAAAAACTAGCTGCTACAGGCTTAGATATAAAACATATTACTAGAACCAATCGTGTTGGTTTTAAAGCTGGAGCACTTAAAGAAGGTTTAGAAATAGCAAAGGGTGAGTTTATTGCAATTTTTGATGCTGACTTTCTTCCAAAACCTAATTGGCTAAAACGTACAGTACCTTATTTTAAAGATGAAGAAATAGGTGTTGTACAAACACGTTGGGGACACATTAACAGAGACTACTCTTTATTAACCAGAATACAAGCATTTGCATTAGATGCTCACTTTACTTTAGAACAAGTAGGACGTAACAGTAAAGGTCATTTTATAAACTTTAACGGTACAGCTGGCATATGGAGAAAGGACTGCATTATTGATGCTGGTAACTGGGAAGGCGATACACTAACAGAAGATTTAGATTTAAGCTACAGAGCACAACTAAAAAACTGGAAGTTTAAGTATCTTGAAGATGTTGAAACTCCTGCTGAATTACCAATAGTTATTAGTGCTGCACGATCACAACAATTCCGTTGGAATAAAGGTGGCGCAGAGAATTTTAGAAAAATGCTTTGGCGAGTTATTAAGTCTAAAAATATTTCGGCTAAAACTAAAGTTCATGGGTTATTGCATTTGTTAAATAGCTCAATGTTTTTAAGCATCTTCGTTGTAGCTATTTTAAGTATTCCGATGCTATACATTAAGAACGAATACGCACATTTAAGAGACTACTTCTACATTATGAGTTTCTTTATTATGAGCACTATCATTTTCTTTGTGTGCTACTGGTTTATGTACAAAAACATCTACGGAAGTGGCTTCAAAAAATTCTTTGGATATATTGGTATGTTCTTTACGTTTTTCTCAATTGCAATGGGCTTTTCGCTTCATAACTCAATTGCAGTAATAGAAGGTCATATTGGTAAAAAAAGTGAGTTTGTAAGAACTCCAAAGTTCAATATAAAGAAGTTTCAAGACAACTGGAAAAACAATAAGTACCTTAAAAAATCTTTATCTAAAAATGTAGTTTTAGAAGGCTTATTAATGCTGTATTTTGCATTTGGACTTTATAGCGCATTTATAGTTGGAGATCAAGGTGGAGACTTTGGATTGTTTCCTTTTCACTTAATGCTTTGTATTGGTTTTGGGTATGTGTTTTTTAAATCTTTAGGCTCTAAGGTATAAATAATACTACTCTCTATTTTCAAAAGGTACTATAATTCCTTTTTCTAAATAATCTTTCAACCCTTTTAAGAGCATTGCCCAGCAAAAAGAAGAATGCTTAAAGTGTGTATTGCACTCTGGCCAATCTTTATGAAAAAAGTGAAGACAAATACCGTTACCCTTCTCTTCTAGTTCGAAACCAAAGGTTGTAGGATTCCAATCATCATCAGATTTGGTCATTTTATAATGAATATGATCCCATTGCTTAGCACTTTTAACTTCTGCATACCAATCATATTGATCTGTAAAATTGAAATTATACACCTCGCCCTCATAAGGAATTCCAGAACATTTTAATGGCCACCAATTTACCAAATGCTCTGGCTCTGTTATAGCTCTATAAACACTGAACTTATCAGTATTAATCATAAAATTGAAATAAATAGAATGGCTCATAACTATACATTTTAATTTCTTTTAAAGTTATTATTCTTTTTTTACATCTAAGACATAGCAGATTTAAATAATTCTATCTTTGGATATATTATGTTTGGATTAGCCAATATTTACAAATACAAAAAGATAACATTAGCTTATATCTTAATAAGTTGTGTTCTTTATATATGGTTTGCATACTATACAAATCGAACCGATGCTTTACAACTCATTTTGCTTTATAGCATCTTATTTATTTTAGGTTACCAAATTTTGAAAACGTCTGGATTCTACTTTAGAATTTTAGTAATAGCCTCTATTATATTCAGACTGTTATTTCTATTTGCAATACC
>JASBSE010000184.1 GCA_030149115.1 Winogradskyella sp.
TTGTTGACAAAATTGAGGGTAAAGTTTTATTTTTAAAATTAGAGCATCAATCTTTTTCAGAGATAGCAGATGATAAGCGAAATGCCCATAAAGTCATTGCGGCAACATTACAATTAGAGATTCCTGAACACTTAAGTGTAACTATTAAAAGTGATGTTGGCTCCGTTAATGCTATGGGGAATTTTGAGGATTTGCTTATTGAATCCCTTCAAGGCTTTTGCAAAGTTAATGGAACAGCGAAAAATGCTGTTATAAATACCATAAATGGCAATATTACCGTTAGCACTACAAACGCAAATGTGAAAGCCTCTTCAAATAATGGAAATGTTGAGATTGATGAATTTGAAAGTCCACAATCGCAATGGCAGTTAAAATCTACCAATGGTGATATAACTGTTGAAAAACAAGAATAAACATCTACTTTTGTAACTTTAGTTTAATTGTTAAATAGTCCCACTTTTCAAAGAACTACTATGTCTTTAAAAAAAGCCTTAATTATTATCATTCTTATTTTACTAGTTGATCAGATTAGTAAAATTTACATCAAAACACATTTTGCGTTAAATGAAGATGTTACTGTGTTTTCATGGTTTAAGATTGCTTTTGTAGAGAACGATGGTATGGCTTGGGGAACAAAGCTCAGCGATTTTTTTCCTTTTATTTCTGATAAATCAGCAAAACTCATACTTACCCTTTTTAGAATAGTGGCTGTTACAGGCATTGGATTTTGGTTGGTAGATGTTGTAAAAAAGAAAAAATCTAAAACATTAATATTTGCTATTTCTATAATATTTGCAGGTGCTTTAGGTAATATTTTAGATTCAGTTTTTTACGGTGTTTTATTTAGTGATAGCCATATGCAAGTGGCTGAGTTTTTACCAGAAGAAGGTGGTTACGCAGGTGTGTTTTATGGTAATGTGGTAGACATGCTTCATTTTCCAATTTGGAGTGGACAACTACCAAAGTGGTTGCCTTTAGTGGGTGGAAAAGCATTTTCTTTTTTTGATCCCGTTTTTAATATTGCTGATGTTGCTATAAGCACAGGAATCGGTATTTTGATTGTGTTTAATAAGAAGGCTTTTAAAGAGGAGTCTAAAACTGAAAAACTTGATTCGGAGTTACACAACAGTCTAGCTTAACATCATTACTGTCTGAATCAAACTTTTCCTTTTCTGCGTCAAAATAGGATAATCCAATTTTTATAGTTTCTGGTTCACATTCACTCAGAAAACGGTCGTAGAAACCTTTACCATAACCTACTCGGTTTCCAGTTTTGTCAAACGCTAAAAGCGGTACAAAAACAACTTCTAGTTGAGTAGATTTTATTTCTATACCATCTATTGGCTCAGGGATATTATGGTGATTTTTTTTGATTGTTGTGTTATCTGTAAGAAGAAAATGAGACATAGAGGCGTCTTCAAAATTACTTTTGGAAACCACTATGTTTTTATCTTTTCCTGCTAGAATATTTAAGATATACTCGGTATTGATTTCCTTTTGTTCTTCGATGCTTAAAAAAATATGATAGAAGGATTTATCCCAAATATCAAGCTGTAACAATCGATTTGCAATCGCAAGGCTTAAGTCGTCAATTTGGTCTAAGCTAAGCGATTTTCGTAAAGTTTTATATTTTTTACGTAGCTCAGATTTTGTCATTGTTGGAGCTTTGTAGAAATATGAAAAATAGCATCTCCTTGATAAATGATTGGAGACTCATTCACATTAAAGATGTAACCATTGTTAGGTGCTTTTACAAAGTGATTAAAACTACCATAAGGATCGGTAATATGCCCTAAAACATCTCCCTTTTTTACAACCGTGTTAACATCTACAGTTGCTTTAAACATGCCTGAATGATTTGCTCTTATCCATTTACTGTCTAAAATTTTTATACAATTTTTTTTAGGCTTAGAGACTTTAAAATTCCTGTTTAACATCCCTAAATGATTCAAAATTCTTTTTGTACCATTAACGCCTGTATTAGTAACAGTATTATCTATGTTGAACGATTTTCCACCTTCAAACAAAAGCATTGGTATACCTAGTTTGTAACAGGTGTTTCTAAAGGATTTTTTAAGATTTTTAGTGTAATAGATAATTGGAGCTCCAAAGACTTGAGCGAGCTCATCTAAAACAATATCGTTTTTAATAATTCTGATTTGTGCCGCATTAAAACGGTCTGCGCCACCTGTGTGAAAATCTAAAATTAAATCTGCATGAGGAACAATTTCAGTCATTAATTTATGGGCTACTCTACTTGCTAATGAACCTGTTTTAGCACCAGGAAAAACTCGGTTTAAATCTCTGCCATCTGGGAATTCCCTGTCCATGTGTATAAATCCGAATACATTAATTACTGGAATACAGATAATAGTTCCCTTCTTAGGTTTATTAATGCCTTTAGAAATAATTTGGCGTACTATTTCAACACCATTAACTTCGTCTCCATGTATACCAGCAGTAATTAAAACGGTTGGTCCAGGCTTTTTAGAGCGCTCAATAATAACAGGAACTTCAATAGTGTTTTGGGTGTGTAATTTGGCAACGCTAAAGCTTACCTTAGCACTTTCTCCCAGAGCAACTTTTTTACCCAATATATTTAGAACTTCCTTTTCGCTCATTTATTTACGGTTACGTTCTATATAAGTGATAATAGATCTTGCTATGTTTTTTTGTGTAGCTCCTTCTATACCTTCTAAACCAGGTGTAGAGTTAACTTCCATAATCAAAGGACCTCTTGCGGATTGTAACATATCTACACCACAGACAGGAAGTTTTAAAGCACGAGCAGCTTTTATAGCTAACTTTAACTCCTCTTCTGTAAGTCTAATTAAATTAGCTTTACCACCTCTATGTAAATTTGATCTGAATTCGCCTTCCTTTCCTTGTCTCTTCATGGCGCCTACAACTTGACCATCGACAATTAATGCTCTTAAATCTGCGCCTTTGGCTTCAGCAATAAATTCTTGTACCAATGCTCTTGCTTGTAATCCGTTAAAGGCTTCTAGTACCGACTCTGCAGCGTTTTTAGATTCTGCTAAAACAACACCAAGCCCTTGTGTACCTTCAAGTAATTTTATAATTACTGGTGGTCCACCAACATGGTCTAAAACTTCTTCAACATCTCTAGAATAGTTTGTAAAAACAGTTTTAGGCATACCAACACCAGCCTTAGATAAGCGTTGAAAACTACGTAGTTTGTCTCTACTTCTTATAATCGCGTCAGAAGTTACTGTTGTAAAAACATTCATCATTTCAAACTGTCTTACAACGGCACAGCCATAAAAAGTTACCGAAGCACCAATACGAGGAATAACCGCATCTACATAATCTAGATAACGATCTTTATAATATATGGTTGGCTTTTCTTGCTCAATAATTATATCACACTTTAGCGGATCTATAACTTCTACATCATGACCTCTGTTTTCACCTTCTTCAATAAGGCGACGAGTAGAATATAATTGCGAATTACGCGATAGGATGACAATGTTCATTTGCAGTGTTTTTAAACGATTGGTTTTCTAAGTCAACATCGACCAAGAATTTTTGCTTTAGAAATTGACGACCAATTAAGACCGGAAATTTCATGTCGTCTCTAGTGCTTAAAGTTAAGTTAATCTTGTAGCTTTTTCCAAAGAATATCGCAGTAGTTTTAATTTTGTATCGATTTTCTTTGTGTCCATTACTACTCTTAACATCAGTAAAAGAATAATTTTCAAAGATTACTTCTTTGCCATTAAAGTTTGGATGCCCTTTGCTCTCAAAAGTGCAATAAAGTTTACCGTCTACTTCTTTTATTTTAGAGCAATGTATGGCTGAGGTGTAAGCACCAGTATCTATTTTTACATCAATATTATTGAGATGTAATTCAGGGAAGTCAATTTTATCAACACGTCCCAAAACTTTCTTCATAGTCTATTTTATTTTTTAAAAAAGTGGCGCAAGATAGTCATAAAGTTAATTCAAAATACATAATTACTTTAATGAATTGTTACCTTTGAAATAATGCCA
>JASBSE010000200.1 GCA_030149115.1 Winogradskyella sp.
GTATTAGGGATAGTTGCAATAGCATTTGTAACCTTAACAGCAGTGTCTTGTAAAGACGCTAAAACAGACAAGAATAATTCAACAGAGCATCATTCAGAGATGAATGCAGATGGAGACCATTCAAAAATGAATCACGATAACAGTGATGGACACCACGATGGTGAAAAAAAGGAAATGGCAATGAATGGAAATGGTGCCTCACAAGCCGTATTAAATGATTATTTCAATCTTAAGGACGCTTTGGTGGCAGATGACAACGCAAAAGCGAAAAATTTAGGAGCCGTTTTGGCAAAAAGTCTGGGTAGCTTGGATATTTCTAAATATACGGAAGAAGAAAAGTCAGAATTAAAGGAAATTATTGAAGATGCAGTTGAGCACGCAGAACATATCTCAGAAAGCGATATAGCGCACCAAAGAGAACATTTTAAAGTATTGAGCAAGGATATGGCTGATATGATAGCAATCACCGGAACATCGATGACCATTTATGAGCAGTACTGCCCTATGTACGATAACAACAAAGGCGGTGCCTGGCTCAGTATGAATGAAGAAATCAGAAACCCGTATTTCGGTGCCAAAATGCTGAAATGTGGTAAAGTACAACGTGAAATCAATTAAATGAAGGCTGTAAAAATCATAGCATGGATAGCATTAATTGCCTTTGTGGTTATCCAGTTTTTTCCTGTGGACTATAACCAGAGCGAAACGGTTCCCGATACTGATTTTATGCTGGTAAATGATGTCCCAAGTGATATTCAAAACAAACTGCAAGTCTCTTGTTATGATTGCCACAGTAACAACACACAGTACCCTTGGTACAGCAAGGTGCAACCCATAGCTTGGTTCTTAGAAGGGCATATCAAAGAAGGAAAAGCAGAGTTAAACTTCAATGAATGGGATTCCCTTTCCAGTCGAAGAAAAGCAAGCAAGCTAAGGTCTATCGTTAAACAGATTGAAAATGGTGAGATGCCTTTGGCTTCCTATACTTTAATTCACAAGGAGGCTACTTTTTCAGAAAAAGAAGCACAGAGGGTTGTTAAGTATATGGAAAATTTAAAAGACAGTTTATAATTAAAAAAAAAGATAAGATGAAAAATTTAAAAATCAGTGTAATAGTAATGTTACTGTTAACAGTTTCTTTTACCAATGCACAGGAAAAGGAAAAAATGAATCACGACC
>JASBSE010000204.1 GCA_030149115.1 Winogradskyella sp.
GGTGATGGTAATTATACAAGAGATTGGCTATATGTTGTAGACCATGCAAGAGCTATTGATTTGGTTTTTCATGAAGGTGAAAACGAAGAGACCTATAATATAGGTGGGTTTAATGAATGGAAGAATATAGACTTGGTTAAACTGTTGTGTAAGCAAATGGATAAAAAACTAGGAAGAGAAAGAGGTTCTTCAGAGAGACTTATAACATATGTAAAAGACAGACCAGGACATGATTTAAGATACGCTATAGACGCTAATAAGATAAACAAAGAACTTGGTTGGGAACCGTCTGTTACATTTGAACAAGGTTTATCCATTACAATAGATTGGTACTTAAACAATCAAGAATGGTTGAACCATGTAACAAGTGGTGAATATCAATCCTATTATAAAAAACAATACCAATGAAAGGAATTATACTAGCTGGTGGATCTGGTACTAGATTACACCCATTGACATTGTCTGTAAGTAAGCAGTTAATGCCTATTTATGATAAGCCAATGATTTATTATCCTTTATCAACGTTGATGTATTCTGGTATTAAAGAGGTTTTAATTATATCTACACCCAAAGATTTACCTCTCTTTAAAGATTTATTAGGGGATGGAGAAAAGTATGGTTGTAGCTTCTCTTATGCAGTACAAGATGAACCAAATGGTTTAGCTGAAGCTTTTATTATTGGTGAAGATTTTATAGGGAATGACAAGGTGGCATTAATTTTAGGGGACAATATTTTTTATGGCTCTGGATTGGCATCATTATTACAGAGCAACAATGATCCGGAAGGAGGTATAATATACGCTTATCGTGTGCACGACCCGCAACGTTATGGTGTGGTTGAATTTGATAATAATGGTCAAGCAATTTCTATTGAAGAAAAACCCACTAAGCCAAAATCAAACTATGCTGTCCCTGGCATTTATTTTTATGATAATAGCGTTGTTAGTATTGCAAAAAACATAAAACCTAGTCATAGAGGTGAACTGGAAATCACTGATGTTAATAAAGAATACCTTAGTCAAGGAAAACTTAATGTAAGTATCCTAGATAGAGGAACTGCTTGGTTAGATACAGGTACTTTTGATTCTTTAATGCAAGCATCACAGTTTGTAGAGGTAATAGAGAATAGACAGGGCCTAAAGATTGGTTCTATTGAAGCCGCAGCATATGAAATGGGATATATATCAGAAGATAAATTTAGAGCTTTAGCAAAGCCATTAATGAAAAGTGGTTATGGTAAAAATCTTTTAGGTCTAATAAAAAACAAAAAATGACAGCCACCGAAACAAAACTAAAAGGTTGTTTTATTATTGAACCTCGAGTATTTCAGGATGATAGAGGTTATTTTTTTGAAAGTTATAATCAACAAATTTTCAATAACTTAATTGGCAAACCTGTTAACTTTGTACAAGATAATGAGTCTTTTTCATCTAGAGGAGTCATAAGAGGGTTGCATTTTCAAGAAGGTGAGTTTGCACAAGCAAAACTCGTTAGAGTTATTAAGGGTTCGGTTTTAGATGTTGCTGTAGATATAAGAAAAGATTCGCCAACTTTTGGACAACATATAGCTATTGAGTTAACTGAAGAGAACAAAAGGCAGTTGTTTGTACCAAGAGGATTCGCACATGGTTTTTCTGTATTGAGCGACACAGCCATCTTCTCATATAAATGTGATAATTTTTATAATAAAAATGCTGAAGCAGGTATTTTATATAACGATCAGTCACTAAATATCGACTGGAAAATTAAACCTGAAGAAGCACAACTTTCAGAAAAAGATATTATTTTACCAACCTTAGAAGTGTACTTTAAATGATACCAAGAATATTGGTTACAGGAAGCAACGGACAGTTAGGAACATGTATCAAAGATTTAGACGATAATAAATTTGATATCAAATATGTAAGTTCCTCAGATCTCGATATAACAAATAACCAAGAGGTAAAAAAATTTTTTGAACATCAAAAAATAGATTGGTGTATAAATTGTGCTGCTTACACAGCCGTTGATAAAGCAGAGTCTGATTGTGATAGTGCTTTTAATGTTAATGTTTCTGGTGTGAAAAACTTAGCAGAAGTATGTAAAGCGTATCGTGTTAAGTTAATACATATCTCTACAGACTTTGTTTTTGATGGTGAACATAATAAACCATATAAAGAATCTGACTCAACTAATCCTATTGGTGTCTATGGTGAAACTAAATTAAAAGGAGAACAAGAGGTTTCGAGAGTTTTGAAAGAATATTTCATTTTAAGGACCTCGTGGTTGTACTCAGAACAT
>JASBSE010000232.1 GCA_030149115.1 Winogradskyella sp.
CCTAATCCTGTAGACGGAACTTTAGATATTGAATACGAAGTTGCCGAGCAAGGATCTAGCCAAATACAACTACAAGGTGGTTATGGTGGAGGTGGTTTCATCGGTACTCTAGGTCTATCTTTTAACAACTTTGCAATTAAAGATATATTTAAAAAGGAAGCATACAAACCAGTACCAAGAGGTGATGGGCAGAGTTTAGCATTAAGATTACAAGCAAGTCAATTCTTTCAAACTTATAGTTTCTCATTTAGTGAACCGTGGTTAGGTGGTAAGAAGCCTTTTCAGTTATCAAGTTCTTTGTCTTATTCTAGACAATTTTTATATAATTCCACAACCCGTAGAGCAGATAAGAGTAGAAGATTTAATATTCTTGGTCTTACTTTAGGTATTTCCACAAGGTTATCAGAACCAGACGATTACTTTTTGTTATCACAAGCGATAAGCTACCAAAAGTATGATTTAAACAATTATAATACAGGTTTATTTACATTTGGTGATGGTACATCTAATAACCTTTCGTATACTATAGGATTAAGTAGAAATAACTTATATACTGACCCAATTTTCCCAACAGGAGGTTCTAGTTTTACAGCTTCGGCTAAGTTCTCTTTTCCTTATTCTTTAGTTAACGGCGTAGATTATAAAGCTTTAAAGGATGAAAGAGATGCTTTAGATCCGTCAGATGCAGATGATTATGCTCGTATAGGGGAAATTGACCAAGAGCGTTTCAAATGGTTAGAATTCTATAAAATAAAGTTTAGAGCAGATTGGTATACAGCCTTAACAAAGAAGTTAGTTCTTAGACCAAGTGTAGAATTTGGTTTCTTAGGAGCTTATAACAATGATAGAGGTGTTATTCCTTTTGAGCGTTTCTTTGTTGGTGGAGATGGTTTAGGAAATTTTGCGCTAGACGGAAGAGAGATAATTCAGTTGCGTGGTTATCCTAATCAATCCTTATCAACTACAGATGGAGGTTCTATCTACAACAAATTTTCATTAGAATTACGCCATGCGATAACACTTGGTGCTCAAGCTAAGATATATGCCTTAGGATTTTTAGAGGGAGGTCAATCTATAAATAGCTTTAGAGATTTTAACCCTTTTAATGTCAGAAGGTCTGCTGGTTTTGGTTTAAGAATATTTATGCCAGCCTTTGGTTTATTAGGTATAGATTTTGGCCACGCATTCGACGATTTACCTGATGGAACATCACCAAGAAAATGGGAAACACACTTCATTATTGGTCAACAATTTTAACTTTGGCACGATATTTTCTAATTGTTAATTGAGTATTTCATCATGGTGTTAAAATTTTTAAGGATATATTTCGTTAAATTTGAAGATTAGTAACACTAAAAACTGACGGAAAGATTGGTAAACAATTTAATATGTCTCAAAACAAAAACAATCATGGTGAAATTTAAAGTTCTTTTTTTATTGGCAGTTATAGGTCTAGTGAGCTTTAGTAGTAATGCACAAAAAGGTGTTAGAATAGGATATATAGACACAGAATATATTTTACAAAATGTACCAGAGTATCAAGAAGCCTCAATGCAATTGGATAAAAAGGTGCTTCAGTGGAAAACAGAGATTGAAAAAAAGCTTAGCGGAATTGAGCAAAAGAAGAAAGAGTTAGAAAATGAGAGTGTACTTCTTACAAAAGAATTATACGAAGAACGTATGGAAGACATTTCTTTTGAAGAGGCAGAAATTTTAGACTATCAGCAAAAGCGTTTTGGACCAAACGGAGATTTAATGATTCAAAAACGTCAGTTAATAGAACCAATACAAGATCAAATATTCGCAGCAGTTCAGCAAATTGCGGAAACTAAGAAGTTCGATTTTGTTTTTGATAAATCTGCAGACGTAGTAATGCTTTATTCTGCCGAGCGTTATGATATTAGCGAGCAGGTTTTAAGAACAATAACACGTACATCTAAGCGTAACCAAGCAAATAGTAAAAAAGAGCGTCAAGAATTAGAAGATGAAGAGGTTGTGCCTGTAGTAAGTGAAGAAAAAGATGAAAGACAGAAGGCTTTAGAAGAGCGTAAAGCGGCAAGAGAGGCAGAGTTAGCGGCAAAACGTGCAGAACGAGAAAAGGCTTTAGAAGAGAGAAGAGCAAGACAAGACTCTATCAGAGAAGCTAAAAAGCGAGAAGCTGATGCTCGTAGACAAAAAGTATTAGATGCTAGAAATAAAACAGAGGACGATGCTAAAACAACTGAGAAGGATAGCACAACTCAAGCAAAAAAAACAGTTAAGACTTCTAATAGTAAAAAAGCAGAGTCTGAAGCAAAAAAGGATTCTGTAAGTTCTAAGAAACCATTAACTGCTGCTGAAATCAAGGCAAAGGATAGGGAAAGAAGAAGAAAGGAATTAGAAGATCGAAAGAAGAAAATTTTAGAACAAAGAAAAAAAGCTCGTGAAGAGCGTGAAGAGCAACTAAAGCGAAGAGATTCAATAGCAAAAGCTAAGAAAGAAGAAGGAGAAGATAATTAATAATTATAACACACAAATACAAATTAGAAAAATGAAACATTTTAAATCATTATTATTTGCAGCAGCACTTTTTATTGGGGCAACTACTTATATGTCAGCACAAAGTAAAATTGCACATATTGATACTCAAAAGCTGATTGAAGCTATGCCAGACTATATCAAAGCTAAAGGAGAAATTGATAAACTTAAAGCAACTTATCAGGCTGAGCTACAAGACCAAATGAAAGAGCTTAATAATAAAATTAAGCAATATGAAGCAGAAGCAGCAGCACAAACAGATGAAGAAAATTTAAGACGTAAGCAAGAGGTTGCTACTTTTGATCAAGCTATAGCAATGTATCAACAAAATCAAATTCAGGATATCCAAAAGAAAAACGAAACTTACATGAAGCCAATAATTGAGGATGCTAAAAAGGCAATTCAAGAAGTGGCTAAAGCTCAAGGATATGAGTATGTATTAGATTCTGCGGTATTGCTGGTTGCAGAAGGTAAAGACCTTATGGCAGATGTAAAAGCTCACTTAAAAATATAAGTAAGCATTAAATAAATCTTTTGAAAGTCGCTTTTAACAAAGCGACTTTTTATTTTTGTAAGCATGAGTAATTATCCAATTGGTATTTTTGATTCTGGTGTTGGTGGTACTTCCATTTTTAAGGAAATACATGCCTTGCTTCCTAATGAAAATATAATCTACTTAGCAGATAGTAGAAATGCGCCATATGGTAATAAGACTCAGGAAGAGATTAAGAGTCTTTCAATTAAGAATACAGAATATTTACTGAGCAAAGATTGCAAAATTATCGTTGTAGCATGCAACACGGCTACAACAAATGCGATATCTTATTTAAGAGAATCATACCAAGTGCCTTTTATAGGTATTGAGCCAGCAATAAAGCCAGCTGCTCTAAATACACAGACTAAAGCAGTTGGAATTTTAGCCACTAAAGGAACACTTAGCAGTCAGCTTTTTCACAAAACCTCAGATTTGTATGCTAATGGAATAAAAGTGGTAGAGCAAATAGGAGAAGGCATTGTGCCATTAATTGAATCTGGTAAGTTGAATTCAGATGAAATGAAAGATCTGCTACAATTTTATTTAGAGCCTATGTTAAAGGCTAATATAGACTACCTGGTTTTAGGTTGTACACATTATCCTTACTTAATACCAATGTTAGAAACAATGCTTCCTGAGGATGTAAAAATTATAGATTCTGGGTTGGCAGTCGCGAAGCAAACAAAAGCGGTTTTGCAATCACAAGGTTTACTTAATTTAGATGATACAGAGCCTTCAGTGAAACTATATTCTAACAGTAATGTTGAGGTTCTAAATGCATTGCTAGGCGGCAATTTTGAAACCTTATTTTTAGATTTTTAAGACTTATTCATCTTCTTTAAACCAGCTAGAATATTTCACATAGTTATTAGCAATCCGGTCAATTTCTCCAGAAATTAATTCTTCACTAATATCCTTTACTTTCTTAGCAGGTACACCTGCATAAATGCTGCCAGATTCTACAATTGTGTTCTTAGTTACCACAGCACCAGCAGCAATAATGCTGTTGCTTTCAATGACGCAATCATCCATTACAATGCTTCCCATGCCAATAAGTACGTTGTCGTGTATTGTGCATCCATGAACAATGGCGTTATGACCAATAGAAACATTATTGCCAATAGTAGTTGGCGATTTTTGATATGTCGCATGAATCACTGCTCCATCTTGTATATTCACCTTATTTCCCATCTTTATATAATGCACATCACCTCTAACAACAGCATTAAACCAAATACTACATTGACTTCCCATGGTAACTTCGCCTACAATAGTGGCATTCTCAGCAACAAAACAATCTTCAGAGATTTGAGGGTGTATATTTCTAACGGGTTTAATAATTGACATAATTATAATTTTATAAATGAATAATTTTAACTCTTCTTCAATTTGCTAAAAACATCCCAGATTACTACACCAGTACTTACTGAAATATTTAATGAGTGTTTAGTCCCAAATTGAGGTATTTCTATAACTTCATCACTGGCAGATACTACATCTTGCGCTACACCTTTAACTTCATTACCAAATACAAAAGCATATTTATTGTTAGTTTGAGGTTGAAATGCGTCTAACATCGTTGCATGTTCAGCCTGTTCAATAGCACAGATTTTTACACCATCATTTTTTAACTGAGTTACAACATCTATTGTGTTTTCTACATATTCCCAATCAACAGTTTCGGTACTTCCTAAGGCAGTCTTGCGTATGTCGTTATGTGGAGGTTGTGCTGTAATACCACAGAGGTAAATTTTTTCAATTAAAAAAGCATCACTCGTTCTAAAAACAGATCCGATATTATTCAAACTACGAATATTATCTAAAATGATAATTATAGGTGATTTTTTAGCTTCTTTAAATTCAGAAACATCGAGACGGTCTAATTCGCTATTTTTTAATTTGCGCATGTTGAAATGTTATGTGTTTTGTAAATAACTTATGCTCAAAAGGCTTTATATAATAAGGCTATTTGGCTACATTAGCAATCTTACAATTACAAATCCTGATGACAATCGGGATGAAGCAAAAATACACATTTCTCTTGGCTAAAAAGGCAAAAAAAGAAACACCATTAATGAAGCAGTACAATGCTATAAAAGCAAAGTATCCTGATGCATTATTGCTGTTTAGAGTTGGGGATTTTTATGAAACCTTTGGAAGTGATGCTGTAAAAGCATCCAAAATACTAGATATTATCTTAACCAAACGAGGTGCAGGTAGCGATAGCGAAACTGAATTGGCAGGTTTTCCACATCATTCATTAAATACCTATTTACCAAAGTTGGTAAAAGCAGGTGAACGTGTGGCAATTTGCGATCAGCTTGAAGATCCTAAACAAACCAAAAAAATTGTTAAGCGAGGAGTTACAGAATTGGTAACACCTGGTGTAGCATTAAATGATGATATTTTACATTCTAAGTCTAACAACTTTTTGTGTGCTGTTCATTTTGATAAAACCTACATCGGAATTTCGTTTTTAGACATTTCAACAGGTGAATTTTTAACTTCTCAAGGAGATGCAGAATATATAGATAAGTTACTTCAGAATTTTAATCCTAGTGAAGTGCTTATTTCAAAAAAATGCAGAAAGACCTTCAGTGAAACGTTTGGAAATGATTTTCATACTTTTTATCTCGAAGACTGGGTATTTCAGGCAGATTACGCCAACGAAACATTAACCAAGCATTTTAACACTAAGACCTTAAAAGGATTTGGTGTAGAAGATTTATATGAAGGTATTATTGCTTCAGGTGTTGTGTTGCATTATTTAAGTGAAACAAGGCATAATAAGTTAGAGCATATTGCAACCATTTCTAGGATTGCTACAGACGATTACGTTTGGATGGATAAATTCACCATTAGAAATTTAGAATTATACCATTCTACCAATGCCAATGCGGTAACCCTAATTAACGTTATAGACAAAACAATTTCGGCAATGGGAGGTCGTACCTTAAAGCGTTGGTTAGCCTTACCATTAAAACATGCCGAAAAAATAAAGCAACGACATGAAGTTGTTAAGTATTTATTGGAGCATGATGTTGTGCTTCAAAAAATGCAAGGACAAATAAAGCATATTGGAGATATAGAACGTCTTATTTCTAAAATTGCAACCACTAAGGTGAGTCCACGTGAAGTGATTCAGCTTAAAAATTCTTTAGAGGCAATTGTCCCAATAAAATCTATTGTGGAAAGTTGTGAAAATGAAGCCTTAAAAATTATTGGAAGTAGTCTTCATAATTGCGATTTGCTTCGCGAAAAAATAAAGCAAACGCTAAACGAAGAGGCTCCGGTTAATGTCTTAAAAGGGAATACTATTGCTGAAGGTTTTTCTGAAGAACTCGATGAACTCAGAGGCTTGTCAAAGTCTGGTAAGGATTATCTAGATAAAATGCTAGAGCGCGAAAGTGAACGTACAGGTATTCCTTCATTAAAAATAGCATCAAACAATGTTTTTGGCTATTACATTGAAGTTAGAAATACAC
>JASBSE010000268.1 GCA_030149115.1 Winogradskyella sp.
AAACTTCTTTTAGAATTAATTCAGAATCATTTTGATTATTCGAGTCATCATTATTACTGCATGAGCAAATTATAAATGATAGAAATAAAATTTTTATTAGTGTTTTCATAAGAAAGTAATATTAAATACCTAGTTAACGTAATTAAATCTTTCGTTAATTTCAATCATTAAGTCAGCTCCAAAATCGTAAGCAATATCACGACTTGTAATTCTTCCGGCTGTGTTGTATGCTAAGTCAAAAGTGAAGGTGTCTCCATTAAATGTAGCTCCATTCCAGTTGTTTGTAGAGTGAAACTGAGCAATTAAAGGTCCTATTTCGTCAGAATAATCATCACTTAAAAAGTTTAATAGGTAATTGTCGTTGTATACAACTTGTAATGGGTTGGTATTGTCGTCAAAATCATAGGTATAGTTGCTGTCTAATTCACCTGTACCTACACTACTGTTAATATTACCAAGTCCATTATAGGTAATTGTTTCTACTTGTATAGAGGTAGTGCCATCAAAAGATTCCTTTTTTATAACTCTGTCAAACCCATCTATTGTAAATACTGTTGAAATGTTTGAACCTACAACAGTTCTTGTAATTAAGTTGCCGTCGTATGTAAAGTTGTAGACGTAATCTTCAAAGTCATCTTCAAAATAGTCATACGTGATTTGTGATATTTGTCCGTTGGTGTATGTAATGATATATTCATTGGTTGTTGTGCCATTTGAATTTACAGATACATTACTTGTTATTTGTCCTTGAGCATTACGAGTAAAGGTTTGGTTTTCTGTTTCACTTGGTGCTCCTTCAAACTCAAAAACCGTTGTGCTTGATACAACTTTATTATCTGAAATATTAAGATCAGAGTTTGTGATTGTACGTATAGGAAGACCAAAGAAATTAATAGAAGTGTCTGTGTCTAACTCATACATAGATAGTGTAAGATCTGCGCTGTTGCTGCCTCCGTTATTGCTACCTCCATTGTTTGAGCCTCCAGTTAAATCAGAATCTAAAGGTTCGTTTTCACAAGCTGTTACTAAAGTAAATGCACAAAGTAATAATAAGATTTTTTTCATGAATAAGATTGATTAAGAGTTATTTTTTGAATAGCCTACAGCCTCACCAATAAGTGTGGCACTTGTGCAGTCTAATATTTTTACGTTAACAAAGTCACCTGGTTTGTAATGTTCTTTTGGAAAAACTGCAACCATATTTTGGCTGTTTCTGCCAGACCAGTGTTCGTCAGATTTTTTAGAGGATTTTTCTATTAAAATTTCTTCTACCTTACCTACATGTTGCTGTGTTCTGTATAAACTGTGTCTGCGTTGTAGGGCTTGTATTTCGTTAAGTCGTCGTTGTTTTACATCAGCAGGTACATCGTCTTCCATTTTTCTGCCAGCCAGTGTTCCTGGACGTTCAGAATAGGCGAACATAAAACCATAATCGTACTTTACGTATTCCATTAAGGTTAGGGTATCTTGGTGATCTTCTTCGGTTTCTGTAGGAAAACCAGCAATCATATCTTGGCTTATGGCAACGTCTGGAATAATACGACGGATATTATCTATAAGTTCAAAATACTCTTCACGAGTGTGTAAACGATTCATTTCTTTAAGAATACGATTACTTCCACTTTGTACAGGTAAGTGTATATAGTTGCAGATGTTTTCAAATTTAGCCATTGTCTCAATAACATCTAAAGTCATATCTTGAGGATTAGATGTAGAGAATCTAAAACGCATTTTAGGTTGTGCTTTGGCACATAGTTCAAGAAGTTTAGCAAAATTTACAGCTGTTGCTTTTTGTAGATCAGAAGCTTTTTCAAAATCTTTTTTAAGGCCACCACCATACCATAAGTAGCTATCAACATTTTGTCCTAAAAGAGTAACTTCCTTATAACCTTTGCTCCATAAGTCGTTTACTTCTTCTATAACACTTTGAGGGTCTCTACTGCGCTCTCGTCCTCTGGTAAAAGGAACCACACAAAACGTACACATGTTATCGCAACCTCTGGTTATAGATACA
>JASBSE010000287.1 GCA_030149115.1 Winogradskyella sp.
AAAATCGTAGTAAGAGTTTTGTTGTAACTGGCCTGTAATTCCACCATAAGCAATTAAGATTTCGTCTACTAAACGGTAAGATGCATCAATATTAGGGTAGATAAAAAACTTATTATCGCTAAGTTCGGTATCGTTAAGATAGACTAAACTTAAGCCTAAATTGACCGTTAAATCATCTTGAGTTAATTGATACGAAGGAGACAAACCAACTGTAACATTTCCGTAATTAATGTCACCTAAATTCTCGTAATCACTATCAAAACTTCCACCAATATAATCTACATATAATTTTGTTTTTATAGCTTCACCTTGCACAGGAATATCAAAACCTGCTTTAGCCACAAAACGGTTTTCACCGGAATCTTGATTGTCACCAAAACGTCTAAAACGTACACTACCATCGTTGATAATAGCATCTTCAAAATTAATTTTTCCACCTAAATAAAAACTATTAAACGTGTGACTTGGATCTATCATATCAGCTTCCGTTTGTCCAAAGAAATTCTGTGTCAAACCATACCAGTTGTAAGTCATTAAGTCGAAACCTCCATCTACTTTCCATGAAAAATCTCTTAACTTTTGAGAATAATGCGCATTTAAATGCGTGGTAGAAAAATCATCATCTAACAATAAATCTTCAATACCACCTTGAGAAGAATGGTGACTGAAATAACCACCAACATTTTCAGAATTACTTAGTTCGTGATTAAGATATACTTCTCCTAAAATTGAAGTATATGTACCCACACCAAGCGATGCGTAATTATCATATAACTTCACAGCTTTTGCTTTATCAACCGTTGCTGCTTTACCTTTTGCAGGCGTAAAAGTTGAAGCCACTGGAATAGAAAAAATATTATACTTCACCTCTTTTTTCTTTACCAAATTAGAGTCTTGCAATTTTGGAGTATCCTTAATTTTAAAGGCATCTGAAATTGTAGGTTTGTATGGTGTTACCACATTTACTACCTGGTCATCAATAGTGTCTTTTGCACGTTCTTGAGCTACTATTGATACACTGCTTGATATGGTGATTATAAAAATTAAAAACTTGATTTTCATATGTAATGTTTTGATTGAATATTAAAATAAAAAAGGATCAAATTGACTTGCTGCAACACAAGTTGTGAATTGTCCTTCATATTCTGGAAGGTCTTCAATATTATAAGGTTTAATTAAACAGAAAAAACCATTATTGACATAGGTTTGTTCATTTTCAACGACAATAATATAACGATATGTTCCTTCTGGAAGACTAGTTGAATTTGGATTATCTGGAAAAATCACACCATTTTGCCCATAACCTGTTTCAGAAAATACTATTTCATCATTCGAATTAAATATCGTTACCTGATTATTAGGGTAGAATTGAATATTAGTGGGAAAAAACATATCATTAATAGCATCACCATTTACTGTAATTACTTCATGAGGTACAATCTCACCTAAAGATTCATCTAAATTGTTAACGTCTAAATTATCTAATGAGGTATTTCCACAACAATCAAACACTTGCTCTTCTTCATCATTATTATCGTCTTCACAAGACATGAAAGAAAACATTGCTGTTAATAGGATTAAAAATGATATATAATTCTTAAAGCTTTTCATTGCTAAAATATTGGTTTTGGAAATCTGATTTTGAGATTCCTGCCTGCGCA
Organism: Winogradskyella sp.; assembly: GCA_030149115.1. GTDB lineage: Bacteria > Bacteroidota > Bacteroidia > Flavobacteriales > Flavobacteriaceae > Winogradskyella. The sequence goes on from JASBSE010000287.1 coordinate 1,662, forward strand.
GGAATTTAGTTATCGTCGGTTTCGATTGATGAATTTGTTTTAGCTTCTTCGGTTTTAATCTTGTTAAGTTCTTGCTGTGCCTCTTGTACCACATCATCAAACTCTGGGAAATTAGAAATCACACTTTCTAAAATATAATT
>JASBSE010000095.1 GCA_030149115.1 Winogradskyella sp.
ATAAGATTGTTATTTTCAATAATCCACTTTTTAGTTCTACGTTCTACCTTGATGAGTTCTTTGTAGTTTTTTGCGGGACTCGTAGGGTCTGCAATACCCATAACATTTAAGGGTTTCCAAAGAATACGAACCATAAAGCGACTCCATCTCCAAAATAGATAATTCCACCAATCCGCTTGATGACCATGGGTTAAAAATAGTTCCTGATTGGTTTCCGTATGTTTTAGAATAATACCTTCATGATATTTAATATCGCAAAACAGTTCAACATCTTCACCTACCTTCGGATCAAAATAAGTCGATAAAGTTTTTTCAACATATTTAGGGTCGCGATATACCATGTCATGATTTCCCCAAATCATGTGTAATCTATTCTCCTCATGAAATTGCTTCATGAGCATATAAACATTCTTGTGCGCATTCAGAATAGAGTCAAAAGAAAGGTTTTCCCATAATTCATCTCCATCTCCGAGTTCACAATAGCTAAAACCTTCCAAATAATAATGTTTCAATGCATGAAAGTAAATGTTTCTATTATTAGCAAAATCATCAGCAAAACTATTGTCACCTCTATGGCAATCACTGAAGAGTATAAACTTACTTGTATCGTCAAATGAAATGATTTGAGCATTCTTATAAGCCCTATCTAATCTGGTTTTTGAAGACATTTAGAAACATTTTCAACTAAAATAAGCAGAAATCAAATAATGAGGATAAACTCAATCAATTTTTTCTAAGGCATGTGGTAGTATGCGCTCAACAAATTTTGAGTAGGCCAATTCGGAAGGATGCAAGCCATCTGATGCAACTAGTTCAGGTTGTTCTATACCGAGTCTTGTTATGTCAGTTATGTATACATAAGTTATATCTAAGGACTCACAATAGTTTTCAGCATAAGCGTTATACTGATCTATTTCAGGTGAAATAGTATCATAAAAGTAATCTTGTTGTCCAAAAGTTGTGTAAGCATAATCAGGAATGGATATTACTATTAGTTTGTCTTTGTTTCCGTTTGCAGCAGAAATAGCCATTTGTACCAACTGAGGAAATTCGGATTGGTAAAGTGAAAAATCTAGATGTTGATATTGATTATTTACACCAATAAGTAAAGTTATCAAATCATAGTTACTCTCTAAATCTTCATTGTTTACAGCATTTATGAGGTTGGTTGTTGTCCAGCCTGTTTGAGCTATGATTTTTAAATCAAACGCATTAGATTGGGTTGAACTTATGAGACTATCTTTTAATTGTTCTGGAAATCGACAAGTTTCACATACACTTTGCCCAATAGTATAGCTGTCACCTAAGCTTAGAATTGAAATAATACTGTCTTGAATATCATCAATCTCATCAATTGGATTATCATCGGAATTGTTAAAAACGTATTCGTAATCATCATTTTTTGCACAAGAAAGCAAAATAAAAATAAAGAGTATTGTTGTTAGATTCTTCATGGTAATTAATATACGGAATTAAATACACTCGGGTTTTAGATTTTGTTTAAAACAAAAATGCCTCCCAAATTTTGAGAGGCATTTTTTTATTATATAATGAGTAACATTTTTTATTTAAAAGCATTTAAGCCTGTAATGTCTAAACCTGTAATTAACAAGTGAATGTCATGAGTACCTTCATAAGTAATTACACTTTCTAAGTTCATAGAATGGCGCATAATGCTATACTCTCCTGTGATTCCCATGCCACCAAGCATTTGTCTAGCTTCACGAGCAATATTTATTGCCATGTCCACATTATTACGTTTAGCCATAGAAATTTGTGCAGAGGTTGCTTTACCGTCATTACGTAAAACACCTAATCTCCAAGTTAATAATTGTGCTTTGGTGATTTCAGTAATCATTTCGGCTAATTTCTTCTGTTGTAATTGAAACTGTCCAATTGGCTTACCAAACTGAATACGTTCCTTACTGTATCTTAAAGCAGTATCGTAGCAGTCCATCGCAGCACCAATAGCTCCCCAAGCAATACCATAACGAGCGGAATCTAAACAACCAAGAGGTGCTCCTAATCCAGATTTGTTAGGTAATAAGTTTTCTTTCGGAACTTTTACATTATCAAAAATTAATTCACCAGTTGCTGAAGCTCTAAGCGACCATTTGTTGTGCGTTTCTGGTGTAGAGAAACCTTCCATGCCACGTTCTACAATCAGTCCATGAATACGACCTTCTTCATTCTTTGCCCACACGACTGCAACCTGTGCAAAAG
>JASBSE010000303.1 GCA_030149115.1 Winogradskyella sp.
TGTGTCTGAAAATCACGTTGCCAATCGCTAATAATCTCATGGAATGGTTCTGCAGCTGGTGCAAAATAATAGGGCTCATTAGGACCTTGCTCATGAAAATCGACATGAATATGTGGCATCCATTTATTGTAAACTTTTAAACGCTCTTGCGTTTCAATTTGTGTTGCCCAAGCCCAATCTCTATTTAAATCAAATAAATAATGGTTTGGTCGTCCACCAGGCCAAGGCTCATTATGCTCACTCGCCTGTTGATCTATGTCATAAGGTGTGCTTTTGGTTTCGTTATACCAATTTACATAACGGTCACGACCATCTGGATTTATACCAGGATCTATAATAACTACGGTATTTTTTAATAAGTCTTTTCGTTCTGTAAGTAGCTTATAAAGTGTTAGCATGGCAGCTTCAGAACTCGATGCTTCGTTACCATGTACGTTGTAGCTTAACCAAACAATAGCAACATCTGTATTTGTAGGTTCGCCCTCTAAAAGCCCTGTGTTTTTTAAGTTGTTTTCACGGATTGTTTCGAGATTTTTTATATTTTCTTCAGAAGAAATGTAAGCTAATACAAGCGATCTACGCTCATTTGTAGTTCCGTACTGTTCAACTTTTACATTATTTGGAACAGTCTCAACAACAGACTTAAAATAATCGATAACTTGATGATGACGACTAAATTGTGTGCCAATATCATAACCTAAAAAATCACTTGGTGATTGAAGATTTTGTGCCGTTGTTAAGGTAAAGCAGCCAAAAGCGACCAATACGACTAAAAGAAATTTTTGCATTAAATATGATGTTTTTTGTTTGAAAGCTAGTAAAGATAGTTCGTGAAATTGAATTAACTAAAAATTAGCAGTTAAAAAATAGAAGTAGCTTATCTTTATGCCATAATTATGATTTTTATGCCAACTGACTGTATTCCGTTTAGAGCAACCGGATATTTCTCTGATTTTATTTGCGATTATTTAGATCAAAAACCTGAGCTTAAACCATTATATAATCGTTTCCCAATTTTAAAAAACTTTAAAGCACAGATTGAAGAAAAGCGCCATTCAGAACATGTTTCAGAATCTCATCGAAAGGTGCTTTCTGAAACTTTGGTAAACCAATACGCTAATATTGAAGCTTCAGAATTAACTTTAAATAACATTGAAAGCTTAAAATCTGAAACTACATATACTATTACAACAGGGCATCAGTTAAACCTGTTTACAGGACCTTTATATTTTCTATATAAAATTATTTCAACCATCAATTTAACAGAAGAATTAAAATCAGCATATCCTGATTATAATTTTGTACCAGTATATTGGATGGCATCTGAAGATCATGATTTTGATGAAATCAATTACTTCAATTACAAAGGCAAAAAGATTCAGTGGAATTCGAATCAAACAGGTGCTGTTGGTCATTTTAATACAAAAGGGTTAGAGGATGTATATAAGGTTGTTGCGGCAGAATTTGGGTCAGGGAGATTTGCTGAACAACTAAAAGTTTGGTTCAAAAATGCTTATCTCAATCACAATAATTTAGCAGATGCTACGCGATACCTTGCAAATGAGCTTTTTGGTGAATATGGATTGGTAATTATAGATGCAGATGATAGAGAATTGAAGCGGTTGTTTATTCCGCAAATGCAAAAGGAACTATTTGAACAACCAGCTTTTAAAACAGTTTCAGAAACCAATAAAACCTTGGAAGATTTAGGGTTGAAAATTCAAGTAAATCCTAGAGAGATTAATTTATTTTATATCCATGAAGGTTTGCGTGAGCGTATTGTTGAGATAGATGGTGAGTTTTCGGTTTTAGACTCACAATTTCAGTGGACTAAAGAAGAATTGATAGCGCATCTCAATGAATGTCCAGAACATTTCTCACCAAATGTAATAATGCGACCTTTATATCAAGAAGTTATTCTTCCAAATCTATGCTATATAGGTGGAGGAGGAGAAATGATTTACTGGTTACAGTTAAAATCTAATTTTGAAGCTCAAGGTGTTACGTTTCCTATGTTATTACTGAGGAATTCTGCTTTAGTAAAAACAAAAAAACAAGCAGAAAAATTAGAGAAACTCAATATTTCTGATGCTGACTTATTTTTAAAAAGAAGTTCATTTATCAATAAAAAGGTTAGAAAAATTTCAAACATCGATATTGATTTTTCAGATCAGATAAAACATTTAGAACAGCAGTTTGAGGATTTATTCAAATTAGCAGGACAAACTGACAAATCGTTTTTAGGAGCTGTAAAAGCCCAAGAGGTAAAGCAAATAAAGGGTCTAAAACATCTTGAAAAACGTTTGCTTAAAGCTCAAAAACGAAAATTAAAGGATCAAATTGAGCGTTGCACCGAATTGCAAGAGCAGTTATTTCCTGGGCAAAGCCTACAAGAGCGTAATACTAATTTCTCGGAATTATACCTAGAATTTGGTGATGAATTAATTCCTGTATTAATCAAAGCTTTGCAACCACTTCAAAATGAGTTTACCATAATTACTCTGTAGACTCATTCATAACTTAACTAAAAGAGAGATATCATATGTGTTTGATAAAACTTAGGCTGTATAAGTCTAGCTTTTATACCTACTAATTGAACGCATAATCGTAAGTTTGCATGCGTAAAGAGACACGTTAATTTTTAAGACTTAATATTCATGCATAAGATAGATTTTGATCTTATTGAAATGACAATGGATGTGATGAAATATACCATTGATCGTATTTCGCATACCAAACAGAAAATAGGAAAACCGCAAAAAGCAGAAGTCCTAAAAAGCCTAGTTGGAGAAACTGTTACAGAAAAAGGAATTGGAGGAGAAAAGGCTTTTCAATTATGGAAAGAGCATTTGGCTAAAGCAAATGTACCAGTAGATCACCCTCGGAATTTAGCTTTTGTTCCTGCAGCACCAACACGTGCCGCAATAATGTTCGACCTGGTGACATCTGTATCTAGTATCCATGGTGCTTATTGGATGGAAGGTGCTGGTGGTATTTTTTGCGAAAACGAAGCTATGTCATGGATTGTCTCTTTAACAGGATTGCCTAAAGGTGCTTTTGGTGTCTTTACAAGTGGTGGGACAGCAGCTAATTTATCAGCAATAGTTACAGCCAGAGAACATTGGAGAGAAGATGATACTTATAAACGCGAAAAAGGACTGATTATCACCTCGGAAGGAGCACATTCATCTATAAAGGCTATGGCAAAAGTAGCTGATGTAGATATCCTTTTGGTAGAGTCTGAAGAACGATTAACGGGAGAAAATCTTAGAGAAACAATAGACAATCTTACCTTTCATCAACGTAAACGATTGTTTGCTGTTGTGGCAACAGGAGGAACAACCAATGCTGGGATTATCGATGATCTAGCAGGTATAGCAAGTGTTTGTGATGAGGAGCGTATTTGGTTTCATGTAGATGCCGCTTATGGAGGTGGAGCTTTAGTAGCAGATTCTGTTAAGCACCTTCTAAAAGGTATCGAGCGAGCCGATAGCATTACCATAGATCCTCATAAATGGATGTTTTCACCATACGATTGCGGTGCTGTTATTTATAGACGTCCAGAGTTTGCCAAAAAGGCGCACTCGCAACAAGGTTCCTATTTGGAGATTTTTAAAGATGAAGGAGCTCATGGATTTAATCCGACCGATTATCAAATTCAGTTAACACGAAGAGTGAGAGGTTTGCCTTTATGGTTTTCATTAGCCACACATGGTACAAACCGTTATAAGGAAGCAGTAGAAAGAGGTGTAGAGTTGGCTCAAATAGCAGGTAAAATGATTGAAGAGAATCCTTGTGTAGAATTAGTTAGGGAACCTAGCTTATCTTGTGTGCTATTTAGGAGAATAGGTTGGAGTCCTGAGGACTACACCAATTGGACTTATGACAACCACAACAAAGGTTTTGCACTAGTAACGCCAACTAAATGGAAAAGTGGAGATAGCTATGAAACGGTTTCAAGATTTTGTTTTATTAATCCAGATACAACCGAAGAAGATATTAAAATGATACTAGATACTATGGCTTAAGCATTTAAGCGTTGTTTAAAAACAGGTATAAAAAATTACAATTTTCTTGATTGTTAAAATTGGTAAATAATTACTTTTGCACATGCAACACAACAAAGTCCTTATTTTAGATTTCGGATCGCAATACACACAGCTTATTGCACGCCGAGTTAGAGAGTTGAATATCTATTGCGAAATTCATCCATTCAATAAAATTCCTTCAGATTCAGATAGCTTTAAAGCTGTAATTTTATCTGGTAGCCCAAATTCCGTTAGAGGAGAAGATGTGCTTCATCCAGACCTTTCAAATATTAGAGGTAAAAAGCCAATGCTTGCAGTGTGCTATGGTGCGCAGTATTTGGCACATTTTTCTGGTGGTGAAGTGGCAGAATCTAACACCAGAGAATATGGTAGAGCAAATCTGGCATTTATAAAAAGTGATGAAGACTTTTTTGAAAATATTCATGAAGGTAGTCAAGTTTGGATGAGCCATAGTGATACCATAAAAAAATTACCAGAAGGAGGTGTTTTGCTTGCTAGTACAGGAGATGTAGAAAATGCAGCTTACAGAATTGAAGGTGAAGATACCTATGCTATTCAATTCCATCCAGAAGTGTATCACTCAACAGATGGTCATCAGTTACTTCAAAATTTCTTGGTGAAAATTGCAAAGGTTAATCAAGATTGGACACCAAATGCATTTGTAGAAGAAACTGTAGAAGAACTTAAAGAAAAGCTTGGTAATGATAAAGTCGTATTAGGTTTATCAGGTGGTGTAGATTCCTCAGTCGCTGCAATGTTATTACATAAAGCTATAGGCGAAAACCTTTACTGTATCTTCGTTAACAATGGTTTACTTCGAAAAAATGAGTTCGAAGATGTATTACATCAATACGAAGGTATGGGATTAAACGTTAAAGGTGTAGATGCTTCGGCACGCTTTTTGGATGCCTTAGCAGGAAAGAGCGACCCAGAGGAAAAACGAAAAACCATTGGTCGTGTGTTCATTGAGGTTTTTGATGATGAAGCACATCTTATACAAGATGTAAAATGGCTGGCACAAGGCACCATTTATCCAGATGTTATAGAAAGTGTTTCTGCAACAGGAGGTCCAAGTGCAACAATTAAGAGTCATCATAATGTTGGTGGTTTACCAGACTTTATGAAGTTAAAAGTTGTTGAGCCTTTAAAGGCCTTGTTTAAAGATGAGGTAAGACGTGTAGGTGCTTCTATGAATATGGATTCGCACTTGTTAGGTCGTCATCCATTTCCAGGTCCAGGATTAGCAATTCGTATTCTTGGAGATCTAACTCGTGAGAAAGTTCGTATATTACAAGAGGTAGATGCTATCTTTATTAATAACCTACGTTCTTGGAATTTATACGATAAGGTTTGGCAGGCTGGAGCAATGTTATTACCAGTTAATAGTGTTGGTGTAATGGGCGATGAGCGTACTTACGAAAAATGTGTAGCATTGCGAGCTGTGGAAAGTACAGACGGAATGACAGCAGATTGGGTAAATTTACCGTATGAGTTTTTGCAAAAGACCTCAAATGAAATAATAAATAAAGTTAAAGGTGTCAACAGAGTTGTATACGATATCAGCTCTAAGCCACCAGCAACAATAGAATGGGAATAAAATAGTGACGTCATAGTTGATTTTGTTTCTAAAAACAGGAAAAGCTAAATCAAAATAAATGAAGAAATCATTAACCGTTATAGTAATCATTTTAGGTCTAAATCTTAATGCTCAAAACTACATTGAGCATAAGATAAAAGAGGGTGAAACCATCGAAAGTATTGCAAAAAAGTACTTGGTAACCCCTTATGATATTTATGCTTTAAATCCAGATGCAAAAGCAAAATTTCAGGCCAATACGGTTTTAATTATTCCAAATTCAAAAATTAAAAACGAACCTATTGATGAGGAATCAAAAGAATTAATAGGTTATAAAACACATAAAGTAAAACGTAAAGAAACACTTTATGGTTTGTCTAAAAAATATGGTGTTTCAGAAGATGAAATAAAAAAAGCTAATCGTTTTCTATATTCTGAAAATCTTAAAAAAGGTGATAAGATCCGAATTCCGAAATACAAGACTTTTATCTCAAAGGTTAGTCTAAAAAATACGGTAAAAAAGTATAAGGTTCAGCCAAAGGAAGGAAAATGGCGCATTGCATATAAATTCGGAATCACTGTTGAAGAACTTGAGGCTTTAAATCCAAACATGAAACCTATTCTTCAACCAGGAGATGAACTCAATGTGCCAAACATTGAAGATAAGGATGAAAAGACCATAGAAGCTGAATATGATTATTACGAAGTTTTACCTAAAGAAGGTTTTTACAGATTAAAAATAAAAACAGGTTTAACTCAGGAAGAATTAGAAGCTTTGAATCCTGAACTAAAAGAAGGTGGTTTAAAAGTAGGTATGGTTTTAAAAATTCCAGCTACAGCCCAAACGACTTCAGGTTTAATGGATTTAGAAACCACTAAGCTCGAATCTAAAATCAAAAACTATAAGGTTAAAAAAATAGCATTGATGCTACCTTATCGCCTTCATAGAGTAGATGTGGATTCTGTTGAAGAAGCAAAAGAAGAGATAAAGACTAATAAGTTGTTGTCTACTGTTTTGGATTTTCATGTAGGAGTAAGAATGGCGTTAGATTCAGCTAAACAACTAGGTATTTCCACTAATTTAAAAGTTTTTGATACTGAATATCAACCGTCAACGGTTAGTAAGATACTTTCAGATAATGATTTTTCAGATTATGATGCTGTTATTGGACCAATTCAAGATCAGAGTTTCGATAGAGTTGCTAATAGTTTAAAGAGTGATAGAGTACCAGTAATTGCTGCTTTAAATAATCCCAAGGAAATTTATGCTAATGTATTTAGAACAATTCCAGAAGATAAATTATTGCAAACAGCCATGTTAGATTTTGTAAAGGCAGACAGCCTAAAGTCTAAGGTGGTGATAATTGCAGACCAGTCGCATAGAGATGTTAGTGAAACACTTAAAAAAGAATTTCCCACAGCATTACAGATTTATTCTCAAAAAGACAAAAAAACAGGTAAGGATGCTCACTTTATTTACCCAGTTCAATTAGAGAATGTTTTTAGACCAGGAAAGACTATAGTGTTTTTAGAGACTAATAATGATGCATTTGCATCTAGTATTATAAGTATGCTCAATGCCCTTATTGTCGATAAAACAGAAATAGTTTTAGTAACTCTGGATAGAAATAGAGCCTTTGATGGTAAAGATATAGACAATAATAATTTATCTAATCTTAAATTTCATTACCCTTCAGTTCGAAAGGATTTTGATGAATATAATTCCAATGGTTTTGTAAAAGCATATAAAAAGGAATTTGGTGTATCTCCGAGCAAATATGCTGCTCGTGGTTTTGATGTTACTTTAGATATATTATTGCGTTTAGCTACAGAGGATAATCTATATGAAGCTTCTAGTGAAGTTTTTGAAACTGAATACATAGAAAATAAATTTAGATATGCTAAATCATTGTATGGCGGTTATTCCAATGAGGCTGTATATATAGTAAAGTATGATAATCTAAGAATTGTAGAAGCAGACTAAACTATGACTTCTAAAGTAACTTATCTGGGCAATCTCAGAACGGAAAGTGAGCATGTGAAATCTGGCAATACATTTATTACAGATGCACCAACAGACAATAATGGTAAAGGTGAAGCGTTTTCTCCTACAGATACTGTTGCTACAGGATTAGCAAGTTGTATGTTAACGGTTATGGGAATTAAAGCCAGAGATATGAATGTTGATATGTCTGGCACTACGGCAGAGGTTACAAAGACTATGGCTAGTAATCCGAGACGTATTTCTAAAATAAAAGTAGTACTTAACCTTCCATTTGAAGCTGATAGTAAGACTAAGAAAATCTTAGAACATACAGCAAATACGTGTCCTGTAAATTACAGTTTACACACCGATATCGAGAGAGATATCATGTTTAACTGGCTATAAATGCAAATACATCATTTCATAATTTCAATTTTATTTTTGTTCGTTGGATCTTCATCGAATGATGAAACTATTAGTTGGAATGATTCTCGTAAACTCAAGTGGGAAGATTTTAAAGGTAACCCAAATTCTCAGTCAGATGCAGTGGCTTTAACAGCCTCAGGAATTACTTTTGGGTACTCTGTAAAAACATCAGGAAAACGGGTTATTGATTATTCAACAACAGTAAAAGCACATTTTTATCCAAAAAAGTCTTGGTATCTTTCAGAAAAAGCAGACAATCATATTTTAGCACATGAGCAATTGCACTTTGATATTACAGAGCTCTACGCCAGAAAGTTTAGACAACAACTAGAGCGTTTGGTTGTTAATCAGAATATAAAAATTCAGATGACCCAAATTCATGTAGCTATTAATGAGGCTTTAGATAAGACCCAAAAAACCTACGATGAGCAAACCAATCATTCCATAATTGTTGAAGCTCAGAGCTATTGGGAAAACTACATTAAAGAAGAATTGGCTAAACTCGACCAATATAAGTCACAATAATTTGGAAGGGAGCAAAGAAGCGCTTATTGAACTTGCGCATTACAAAATGCCTTTCGGAAAATACAAAGGCGAATATTTAGTGGATATTCCAGAATATTACTACACGTGGTTTAAGCAAAAAGGATTCCCTGAAGGAAAATTGGGTAGAATGATGATTCAAATGCATGATATAAAAATCAATGGGCTTGAAGAATTGATTTATACCATTAGGCGCGATTTTTCCAAACAAAAAACCACAAACAAAAAAGATTAAAAAAAGTCTGTTGATATTCGGAGAGTTTTAATTGCACTTAAGCAAATTTTTATTGTAAATTTGCCTGCGTTTAACAACGTAACATGACCACAAACCCTAAGTATATTTTTGTAACAGGCGGAGTGTCTTCCTCACTAGGAAAGGGCATTATCGCTGCATCTCTCGCTAAATTATTACAAGCCCAAGGTTACAGAACTACCATTCAAAAGTTAGATCCATATATTAACATAGATCCAGGTACCTTAAATCCTTATGAGCATGGTGAGTGCTATGTTACAGATGATGGAGCCGAAACCGATTTAGATTTAGGACATTACGAGCGTTTTCTTAATGTTCCAACCTCTCAAGCTAATAACGTAACTACAGGTAGAATTTACCAAAGTGTAATAGACAAAGAACGACGTGGAGAATTCTTGGGAAAAACTGTTCAGGTTATTCCTCATATCACTGATGAAATTAAGCATAGAATTCAAATTCTTGGGAATTCTGGTGATTATGATATTGTGATTACAGAAATAGGTGGTACAGTAGGAGATATAGAGTCTTTACCATACATCGAAGCCGTACGTCAGTTACAATGGGATTTAGGTGAACACAATGCTTTAGTAATTCACTTAACCTTAATTCCTTATTTATCTGCAGCAGGTGAATTAAAAACAAAACCAACACAACATAGTGTTAAGACCTTAATGGAGAGTGGAGTACATGCTGATATTTTAGTTTGTAGAACAGAGCATGAATTACAAGAAGGCCTAAAGGAAAAGCTAGCACGTTTTTGTAATGTAAAAAAAGAAGCTGTTATACAATCTATTGATGCTTCAACAATTTATGATGTGCCAAATTTAATGTTAGATGAAGGCTTAGATAAAGTTGTTTTACAAAAGCTAAATCTTAAGAGTGATGTTCCAAATTTAGACCGTTGGAATGAGTTTTTAAAACGTCATAAAAATCCAAAAAGTGAAGTTACTATCGGTTTAATTGGTAAATACGTAGAGCTTCAGGATTCCTATAAATCTATATTAGAAGCTTTTATTCATGCAGGCGCGGAGAATGAAGTTAAAGTTAATGTAGAGCCAATTCATTCAGAATTTTTGAATGAAGATAATATAGATTTCAAGCTTGGTCATTTAGATGGTGTTTTGGTAGCGCCAGGATTTGGTGAGCGTGGTATAGAGGGGAAAATTGACGCAGTTAGGTTTGTAAGAGAAAACAATATTCCATTTTTAGGTATTTGTTTAGGAATGCAAATGGCAGTAATAGAATATGCCAGAAATATACTCAACTTAGAAGGTGCTAACTCTTTAGAGATGGACGAGAATACACCACATCCTGTTATCAACCTTATGGAATCTCAAAAGGATGTTGTGGATAAAGGTGGTACTATGCGTTTAGGTGCTTGGGATTGCGATATCGCCGAAGGTAGTATTGCACATAAAGTTTACGGTAAAACAAGTATAAAAGAACGTCACAGACATCGTTTTGAATTTAATGATGACTATAAAGAACAGATTGAAGCGGCTGGTATGAAAGCCACAGGATTAAACCCAGAAACTGGACTTGTAGAAATTGTTGAAATACCAGAACACAACTGGTTTGTTGGAGTACAATATCACCCTGAATATAAAAGTACAGTTGCTAATCCACATCCTTTATTTGTGGCATTTGTAAAGGCAGCATTAAAATACAAGAAGAAAAAATAATATGCCACTTTGGCGTAAAACGAAATTTGGATTGCTTTTTGGGATAGCCAAAATATTAATCAATCAATCGTAGTGTACGAACTAAATTATGGAAGAAAAGAAACTCGATGTTAAATCAATAATAGGATTCGTTCTTATTTTCGGAATCCTGGTGTATATGATGTATCAGAATGCACCATCACCAGAAGAGATTGAAGCACAAAAGAAAGCGGAGCAAGAGCAAGTCGAAGCAGAGAAAAAGAATAGTAAGCAAAACGAAGCTGTTGTAACTACTTCAGAAGATTATAGTAGTACGCAAGTTGTAGATTCTACACAACGTGCTGCACTTCAAAATAAATTAGGAGCAATATCTTATGCTTCAACACTGCCAGGTTCAGAGTTTACAACTGTAGAGACTGATGTTTTTAGCCTAAAATTTAAAAGAAAAGGTGGTCATTTAGCAGAGGTAAAACTTAAAAAGTTTGTAGACTACGATTCAGTACCTGTCTACCTTGTTAAAGATGATAATAGTGATTTTAATATCACATTTAGCACTTCAGATAGTCGTACACACAATACTAAAGATCATCCGTTTCAACCAAGTGTAACTAAAAGTGGTGAGAATACAATCGTATCTATGAAGCTTAAATTTTCTGAAACAGAATATTTAGAGTATAGATATGAGTTAAAACCAGATGATTACATGATTGACTTTTCAATCAAGTCTCAAGGTTTAAGTGGAGTGTTTAATACGTCTCAGCCAATTACTTTAGATTGGAAACAAAAAGGAATTAGACATGCTAAGAGTATTAGTTATGAAAACCGCTACACGCGTTTAACATACATGCACGAAGAAGACCGTGTAGAAAAGTTATCCCAAATGGGTAATGATGAAGAAACGGTAGAAGATATAGAGTGGTTATCATACAGACAGCACTTTTTTAGTTCAATTTTAGTTGCTAATGACAAGCCGTTTTCTAAAGCAGAATTAACTTCTCAAAATTTAGTTGAAGACGAAGAAGTAGATTCTCTATATACAAAATTATACACCTCCAAAATACCTTTAGCCTATAATGGTGGTGAGGTAAACAAAAATTTAGGGCTTTACTACGGACCAACCGATGCTAAGGTTTTGAAGGCCTACGACAAGAATTTACAAGAAAGCATTCCCTTTGGATGGGGAATTTTTGGATGGATAAACAAAGCTTTATTTATTCCGTTGTTTGGTTGGTTAAGTAGTATGTTACCATACGGTATTGCTATTATTGTTATGACGATTTTAGTAAAACTCATGTTGTCTTTTGTACAGTACAAACAGTTCTTATCTCAGGCTAAAATGAAAATTTTAAAGCCAGAATTAGAAGCCATAAGAGAAAAATACAAAGACAACAAGTTAAAAGCTCAGCAAGAAACTATGGCGTTGCAAAACAAAGCAGGAGCAAGTCCTCTAAGTGGTTGTTTACCTGGTTTAATGCAGATTCCTGTGTTCTATGCATTGTTTATGTTTTTCCCAACAGCATTCGATTTAAGACAAAAAAGTTTCCTGTGGGCAGACGATTTAAGTTCGTATGATTCTATAGCAGATTTATCGTTCAATATACCACTTTACGGTGATCACGTAGCATTATTCCCAATATTGGCAGCCATTGCTATTTTCTTCTACATGAAGATGACTACAGGTCAGCAAACCGCTATGCAACCAGCGCCTCAAGAAGGTATGCCAGATATGAGCAAAATGATGAAGTACATGATTTATTTCTCACCAATATTAATGTTAATCTTCTTTAATAACTATGCTTCTGGTTTAAGTTTGTATTACTTTATTTCTAACTTAATTAGTATTGGTATTATGTTAGTAATTAAAAACTACATTATCGATGAGGATAAAGTATTAGCTAAAATAGAAGTAAGTAAGAGTAAGCCTAAAAAACAAAATAAGTTTCAAAGAAAAATGGCTGAAATGATGGAGCAAGCCGAACAACAAAAACAAGCACAGCAAAAACAAAGACGTAAAAAGTAAGCGTGCTTAAATAGTTATTTTAATAAAATTCTAAATTAGCTTTAGAAAATAAAAAACCCAGACAATCGTCTGGGTTTTCTACTACTAACTAAATCAATCAATATAAAAATGAGGTCATCAGCCTCGACTCTTATCTTAAGGTTGTGGTGATAAAATTACTTTGTCAATAACATGAACAACACCATTAATTCCTTGAATATCTACTAACGTTGTTACAATATTACTTACACGACCATTAGGGTCAATCAATGTGAAATTAGTATTGTCAGCTGTGATGTTTCCGCCAATCGTAGCTACTGTTCCATTAGGTAAACCACTAGATTGTACATTATCACCTACTATGTGGTAAGTCAATACAGCATCAACGGTAGCGGTATCTAAATCTGTTAAGGCGTTTAGGTTCAATTCGGCTAATAAAGACACAAAGGCATTATTAGTTGGTGCAAATACTGTAAATGGGCCTGCTTCACTATCAGAAACTGTATTAATATAAGGTACTGTTGGCATACCAGTGTCTGCATAGGTAAGCGCGTCAACTAAAATAGATAGCGAAGGATTTGATGTTGCAAATGTTGCAATTGTTGGTAGATCAATAACAGTATCAACAATATGAATAGTACCATTTGTTGCAGTTAAATCTGGCATATCTACAGTAGATTGTCCATTGATTACTACATTATTAGAAGTATTAAAATATAAACTTAAATTTTCTCCATTAGGTCCTGTGGCTGCTACGTTAGTATAGCCAGAGCCTGCATTAACCAAATCTGTAGATGATAGGTTTTGACCAATAATAACGTGGTTTAAAAGAATGTTTCTTACTAAGGCTTCTTCAGTTGTAGAGAGGTTGTTTAAGTCTAATCCTGTTGCTGTTAGTAGTGCATTAAAAGCATCATTGTCAGGAGCAAAAACAGTGAAAGGTCCTGTGCCTTGTAACGTTGTTACAAGGTCTGTTGCTTCTAAAGCAGCAGCTAAAGAAGTTAAACCGTTTGCTAAGGCTACATCAACAACTGTTGTAGATTGTACACCTGGTCCATTGTTGTCATCGTCGTTACTACATCCAGTAACACCTAAAACCAATAGAAATACTGTCAGTAATTTGAAAGTTTTTGAAATAATTTTCATTTTTTTGAGTTTTTAAATTGTTCAACATTGCACAAACTCGATTAGTTTGTTTAACTAAATTACAAAATGATTAAACAAAAAGTTTATTTCAGTTTTATTTTTACAATAATTTTAACAATAACATATGGGCAAAAGCCAGTAAATCAATTTGATAAAAACGGTAAACGCCACGGTATTTGGACAAAGAACTACCATAAGACCGATGAAAAGCGATACGAAGGTCAATTTATTCACGGCAAAGAGGTTGATACCTTTAAGTATTATACACTTTCTAATGGTAAAAGCGTACTAAGTGCCACAAAGGTTTTTAATTTAAAAGACAGTTTATCTGATGTAAAATTTTTCACCTCTAAAGGAAAAGTCATTAGTGAAGGAAAAATGAACGGTAAGCGTTACATTGGGCAATGGGTATTTTATCATAGAGACTCTTCGGCAAAAATGATTGTAGAAAATTATAATGATGATGGTAAACTGGAAGGAGCTAGAACGGTGTTTTACGAAAACGGTTTGGTGGCAGAAGAGACGTACTATACTAATGGTAAATTAGAAGGACATTGCAAATGGTTTTCCGAAAGCAATTTACTTTTAAGAGAATCGGTATATAAAAATGGAGAACGTAATGGCAAGACCATTAATTATGATGCAAGTGGAAATAAAGTTTCCGAAGGTGAATATACCAAGGATTTAAAATCAGGAATTTGGAAGTATTACGAATCCGGAAAACTCAAAAAAGAAATAGACCACACCAACAACAAGGTTATAAAAAAATACAAATAGTTTTAAACTATAAATATTATAGTTTTTAGGAATAGCAGTCTGTATTGGATTGCTATTTTTATTTGTAATTTTGCCGAAGTTTTTCGGACAAAGATATTACTCATTACTTTGTGAGCATCGACTTCAAGGAAAGGATGCATCCATAAAAAAGAGTAAAAAGGAAATCAGGTCAATTAATATGAAAAGAGTAATAGTAGGACTTTCGGGTGGTGTAGATTCTAGCGTTGCAGCATATCTTTTAAAAGAGCAAGGCTACGAAGTTATTGGCTTGTTTATGAAAAACTGGCACGATGATTCTGTAACCATTTCAGATGAATGTCCTTGGTTAGAGGATAGCAACGATGCGATGTTGGTAGCGGACAAATTAGGTATTCCTTTTCAAACAGTTGATTTGAGCGTTCAGTATAAAGAACGTATTGTAGACTATATGTTTAACGAATACGAAAAAGGACGCACACCAAATCCTGATGTGTTGTGTAATCGCGAAATTAAGTTCGATGTCTTCATGGACATTGCTATGGATTTAGGCGCAGATTACGTGGCTACAGGACATTATTGTCGTAAATCTACAATCGAAAAAGATGGGAAAGAAATTCATCAGCTTTTAGCCGGAAAAGATAACAACAAAGACCAGTCTTACTTTTTATGTCAGTTATCTCAAGATCAATTGGCAAAAGCGTTGTTTCCAATTGGTGAATTAACCAAGCCAGAGGTAAGAGAGATTGCTAAGGCTCAAGATTTAATTACAGCTGAGAAAAAGGATTCACAAGGCTTATGTTTTATTGGTAAAGTGAGACTTCCTGACTTTTTACAGCAGCAGCTTAAACCAAAAGAAGGAGTCATTGTTGAGGTTGAGGATTCTCTCGAAGTTTATAACCAAGAGCAACCAGAGTTTACTTCAAAAGAAAGTGAATTGGCATATTTAGCCAAAAAGCCAGAGTACGCCTTATCTGATGGAAAAGTAGTTGGCAAGCATCAAGGTGCGCATTACTTTACTAAAGGACAACGTAAAGGCTTAGCCGTTGGTGGTACTAAAGAGCCTTTGTTCGTTATTGAAACTGATG
>JASBSE010000309.1 GCA_030149115.1 Winogradskyella sp.
CTTGGTCAATATTTTCAATAATTTCAGTCGAATTGCTTTCAATCCATTCAGCTATTTCTTGTGTTTTTTTCATTGTTTTTTCCTAATTGTTCGATTTTAGTGCGATTTTTCTTAAATGACGCACAACGGTCTCGGCTATGATTTCGTTGTGGAATCATCCGCAGGATTATTCCGCCGAAATCCAGCCGTTTAATTAATACTTTTATTTTGGTGAGGCACAAAACCACAATGAATTATAGCCATTGTTGGCAACTGGCTTTTATCCAAATAAGCTTGGTTTTTCCTCGTCGTTATTTTCTATTTCAAGATATCTAATTATTGGTCTTCTTTCTTTAAAAGTACCATCTTTAGCTAATCTATCTACATAGCCTTTAATTGTACAATTTGTAAATAAAGTTTGCTTTTCACTTCTTATACTACCTTCGTATGGAATACAAGTAAGAATATGATTTTCGTACTCAAAACCTAACGTATTAGTTTTTTCATTCCCTCTAGTCAAATGTCCTTCCAATTCCACATACATTCCGTGTTTTAATTCCGGGAATAAAATATCTTCCTCTTCTTTTTCTTCAAAAAAGAGTGATTTTTGTCCATAAGTTATTTTTGCAGGTGTTCCTGTGTCGTCTTTATCTCCTTTATTCTCTTCGCTAAAGTCAATTTCTAATTCACGTTCTTCCTCAATTTGTTTAGTCAGTTTGTCAAGTAGTTTTTCAGGGACTTTTGTGTAAAGTTCCAAGTATTCAAGTGGCACATATAAAATTTCGCCATTTTCATTTGGAATTCCAACCATTTGTATTCCTTCTTTTAACTCGACTTTTGCATCTGGGAATTGTTTTACTTTTTTCTTTTTAAGATGCTTTACAATTTCGATTGACCATTTAATTCCTTTAACAATTTTCTTTCCTACGTCTTTTGAAGTTACATCTTTAAAGTCATTTTTTGCAATTGTATTTAATGCTGTCATTCCATAAGCTGCTGCAAGTCCTCCGAGAGCAGTTAAAATTCCAACTGCAAGGTCAGGTGGAAGGATTGCCATCCAACTACCTTTTTCAACACGAATTGGAATTTCTAAATCTAATTTCGCAGATTCTTTATTTTCTTGAAAAAGGAAAAAACGTATTACTTCGTCAATTCCGATAAGTATTTCAGCTGATTTTCGAGCGTCCAAAAACCCATCTTCGACTAGTTTTCCTTCGTATTTTATATGGGCTAAATATTCACTCATAAGTTTTTTTCAGCTTGTTGCCAACGGTCTCGGCTATGAGTAGTTGTGTGGTTTAGCACTTAACTTTGCAAGTACACACCAAACTGAAAATCCGCAAGGATTTTCAGAAGTGGGCGAGAACAAGCAATTACTTATAGCCATTGTTAGCTTTAGTGTTTTATATTCTGTGAACTTTATGAATCATTTCTTTTAAATGTGATTCAAATTTGTTGTATTCATTAGAGTGTTCTCTATAAAATGGTAATTCAATTTTATTAAATGTTGAAATCATTAACTCTCCGCCAGTCAAATAATCTTTGTAAGCACGAAATGAATCTTTCATATCATTAACTATTCTTAAAGAGTTTGGAAATGAAACCTCAAATTGTTTTTGAATTGATTCAATCTGTAATTCTGTACTATGAAAAGTGAAATTTATCTTGTCCCTATCTTCATTTTTGAATTCACCATTTGAGAAGCAATCTGCAATTAATTTTTTATTCTCTTTTATTTCTGTTATTAATTGTTCTATTTCTTGAACTAGATAGATTTTAATAGTTTGATTATCATCTACCCATTTTTTTATAAGGAAAGGAAATACTATTCCAATTGCTACTGTAACTAAAAAAGTTAAAGCTTCTAAAGCTGAAATTTTTCTTTCAAACTCTAATACAGGAATATTTTTTGAAAATACTCCTATACAAACACCTCCTAATAATACTAGTAGTAAAGTGACACCAATGATAATTTTTTCTTTTTTTTTCATTGGTCTTTCTTTTTTGGATTTTTTATTTCTTTCAATATGTTTTCTAGCCTAATAGAATTATCATCTGATTTGAAAACTATATGCTTCAGTACTTTATCAGCACCAAAATCTACCGACAATTTACCAAAGCTACCAGATACAAATGAAGAAGGATAACCCCAAACGCCATCTAAATCAATTAAAAGTTTGTAATTGCCTTCAACAGCATTGTTAAATTTTTTTGTAAGAAGTAATTCTAGAAATAACTCTCCAGAATTTGGCCCATCTGTCTTGTATCGAGCACCTGGTGTATCCGAAAAGTCAGTTTTTACTATAATTTTATCTTTTATCTCCATTATGCTGCATTTTTTATTTCCCAATAATAAAAAGTCCCACTGAAATTATTTTTGAGTTTTTCGTGTGTTTTATTTTTTAAATCAATTTTCACATCATTCGTTATTATTTGAAATTTTTCAAATTCGTCAAAGCTTGAATGTGCGACTATTTGAGGGATACCTTTTCCTCTTATTTCGTTGTCCTTGTCAATTCTAGATTGAATATTGCCATTAAGTAAATCTTTTACAAAATGTGTATTCGGTAAAGCACCAATTTTTTTTGCTGCTTTAGTTATATAGTTTTTTACTATTATACTTTCAAAAATGCCAACACCTAAATCTAAAAATGAATATTTAGCTGTCTTTGTTTCCTCACAATTGTAAACAAACATCCACCACTTTAATTTCTCCTCTTCATTTGGACTAGCGTGATTATTGGTGTTTTGCATACACTCAACTAGTATTTCATATAGAGGTTCAAAGGGTTCTGTTCTGCCTAATGCGTGTTGCATACCAAAAATACACGCTTGTTTCGCAATATTAGGTCTTACCTTATAGTCAGCTTCTTTATGTAATAAATTTTTCGTTTTTTCCCTGTTTTGTTTAGAAGTTGCAACGAATTTATAAAAACCAGATTCGGTAAATAATTTTTTCAATTTTGGGTCTTTGGGTGCTTCTCCCTTAAATTCCCCTTTTCGAGTATAACTTACATCTTTCAGATTAGCTATCATCAAAGTTATAGTGTCTGGTGTTAAATTTGTAATTTCTTTAATATCAAATTCGACTTTTTCCTTTTCCTTAAACATTCTTTTAGCTTCATTGAAATATTCTAGAACTTCATCAGTGTTATCAATGAAAGACATATTTTCAGGTGCTTTATGATTTGAGTATGGTTTCGCTAAGTATTTTTGGGTACTCAAATAACCTTGTCTTAATTGAATTTTGGCTTTTCGCTTTCGTTCTTTCCATTTTTTTGTTCTTCTTTTTGCTTGATAGTCAGAACGAATTTTGTGATATTTATTTTTGTTGTTATTCTTTCTCAATTTTTTCGGTTTGGTTTTAACATTAAAGCTAACAATTGAATATAGTTATTAACTATATCCAACTTATATATCGACTAAGATAATAAATCTTTAATATCCGAAAAGGAACTGTTAGCCACATGCGTATAAATTTCGGTGGTCTTCGTAGAACTGTGCCCTAGGAGTAATTGTATATGTCTTAGATCGGTGCCATTTTCCAAAAGATGCGTTGCAAAACTGTGCCTCAGCATATGGGGCGTAACCTTTTTATAGATTCCAGCTTTTATGGAAGCCGATTTTACAATGCTCAAAACGCTTGAGACACTATATTTGCCTCCTTTTTGTCCTTCAAAAAGATAGGTTTCAGGTCTATACTCTTTGTAATATTCCTGAAGATCCTTCAAAAGTCTGGTACTCAAAACTGTAACCCTGTCTTTGTTGCCCTTTGCATCCTTAACCACTACTACCATACGTTTACTATCAATATCCTTAATCTTAAGGTTCAAAAGTTCACTGCGCCTTAGTCCGGAAGAGTAGAGTAGACCAACAATACACTTGTGCTTTATATTACTGGTACAGTCAATAATGCGGAGAACTTCTTTTTTGGACAATACCTCAGGCAGTGACTTTTTTTTCCTGGGACGTTCAATCGAATAAAAACGGTTCGGCATACCGAGTACGGTTTCATAATAGAACTTTATACTGTTAATGGCCAGATTTACCTGGGAATTGGAAAACTCTTTCTGAATCAATAATTGAAGGTATGACCTTATATCCATTTCATTGATTTCGTTCAACTCCTTTTCTTTGAAATGGTTTATGAAAGCTTCGAAACTTGAAATATAGTTTTTAACCGTGTTGGCAGAATATCTTTTGAGCTCCAGTTTTAGTAAATACGACTCAGGACATGTTTTGTAGCCTTCCATTGGTTTCCTCTTTCTGTAGCTGTCCAATTTTAGCACTGGGTTGTTCTCGTTCACTACTTTTTGTTGAAAGAAATAATTGCCATTTATCCATGCTATGCCATTGAATGTTTTGAAAATCAGGTCCAAGTTGGACTTTTTGTTTGGCATGTAATACATTTCAAATTTACCGCTCCAAGTTACGTTGGGCAGGCTCTCTAGGAGTAACTGTAATATCCTGTCGGACTTGAATTGAATGCCGATACATTTTTGCTGGTCGATCAATAAGTGCTTCAAGGTGATGTTTTTGCGTAGTTCCATCTGTTTTTTTGTTCAAATTATAAAACTAAAAAGACAAAAGCCGTATCTTATACGCATAACTTGCGCATAAAATACAGTTAAATTGAAAATATGAGGAGATTACAGAAACATTGCCTAAACTGTGGAAAGAAACTCAAGGGAAGAATCGATAAAAAGTATTGTGATGCGAGGTGCAAGAGTGCAAATCAGTATAAGGTAGAGAGGGAACGTCCAGAGCGATTTTACAATAAGGTTGATAACCAATTGCGTTTGAACAGAAGATTGTTAAAGCAATACAATAGGGCAGGCAAAGCTATAGTGAGACAATCGGTGCTGAAAGAGGAAGGTTTCGACCCAAACTTCTTTACACATTATTGGAAGAACCAAAAGGGGGATGTGTATCTCTTTGTTTACGAATATGGCTTTTTGAGCAAAAGGGAGAACGACAATGATAAATTTGTACTCATTAAGTGGCAAAATTATATGAACTATTAAAATGGATTAAACTAAATTTACTTTTTATGTCTTCTAAAAAAAGAATATCTTTATAGCTTAACAAAGTGAACACAAAACTGAACACGTTTTGGAACACGATTAAAGCTAAATGAAGCGGAAAAGGTTGATTTAAGGTGTTTTTGAGACAAAATTAGAACTCATAACCCGAAGGTCACTGGTTCGAGTCCAGTTCCCGCTACTAGAAAAAAGACTTCAGAAAAATTTGAAGTCTTTTTTATTTCTAATAATCTGACTAAAATCATACTAAATTTAGATAATGATTGCTAAATTTAGAATATGAAAAACATACTGTTACTTACCGACTTTTCAGATAACTCTATAAACGCTTTGCATTATGCCTTAAAGCTGTTTAGCGGTGCTAACATCAACTTTTTTGTATTGTATGTAGAAGCTGCTAATACGTTTTTAACCGATGATTTAATGGTGGCTGGAAATAAAAGTATCTATGATTCATTAGTGAAAAAACCAAAAAACAGATTAAAAAGCATCGTCACAGAATTAGAAGAAGCATCTAAGTACGAAAATTTCAACTTTGAAATGCTTATAGATCATGATGTGTTTGCCGATTCTGTAAATCAAGTTGTAGGATCAAAGGAGATTGACTTAATCGTTATGGGAACCAACGGAGTTACAGGTGCAAAAGAAGTGCTATTTGGAAGTAATACAATCAACGTCATACGAAAAGTAACTTGCTCAACTTTGGTAATTCCTGAAGACTATACATACACACCACCAAAGGATATACTATTACCACTAGATCTTAATGATTCAATTGGTGGAGAGGCTTTTTCAAATTTGTTGACATTTGCGAATACATATTCTGAAAAATTACACCTTCTGAGAGTGAAGCCTAATAACGAAGTTTCACCAGAGGAGCATAGCGATACTGAGCATATTGAAAAACATCTAAAAGGTATCAACTATGAATATCATGTTGTAAGTGATACACCAATGGATCATGTGGTGAATGCTTATACACAAACGCATAGTATAGATGCAATTGCCTTATTGGTGCAGAAGGAAAGTCTTTTTGAGAGATTTTTTACAGGCTCTTCAACAACAGAGATTAGCAAGAAACTTAAAGTGCCGTTACTTGTATTTCACGTTTAAATCACTACCCTTTAATAAAAGGGTTAGTTTGTTTCCTTTTCAGTGCTTAGTGCAATTGGGTTTATTAATTGCTCCAATTCTAAAGTTTCAATGATTAAATTAATGTAATCATTTACAATTTTGTCTATAGATTGAGGGTCTACAATGTTTATTGAGCCTTTCCAGAGTAGTCCACTGTCTTTTGTTGGGCAAATACAAAATACTGAGGTTTCAGCATGATAAACGGTGTATTCTTCATAATATTCGGGATTGTAGAAGCTGTCTTGATATCTTAAATAATCTTCTTTAAATTTTATAAACGTTTCATCGTATACATCAAAGTTTTTGGTATATGCTATTTTATCTTCAGAGCCTACTACTTTTGAGAAGATGATGGTGTCAAAACCATCTTGTGAGAGCTGTTGTTCTAGAGAATCTAATTCATGTTCAGTAAGCTTTTCGGTTTTAAAGGATTTAGGAAAAACTTCAAAACTAGTGTAAGCATCTGTACCTCGCATAAGAAACTCGTCCTTAAGCTTAGTCTCAAATTTTTGTTTGGCTTCTATATTAGAAGTAAGTCCAACAACCAAAACTTTAGAAGGAGCATAGGTTTCTATATCCGGATTTTTCCAACTATCCGTTAACTGTGTTGAGGTACAGCTGCTTACAAGAGCAATTAAAATTAGAATTATCAGCTTTTTCATAATAAGGTTATTCCTTTTCTAATAAGTAATTTTGTTTACTTTCTTTCATTACTGCTTTTATAAACTTAAAGAACTTAGCCTTAAGAACTCTGTATCGTTTTCTAAATTCATCAACAAGTTCTGTAAGATTACGGTGTTCATTTTTATATGCTGTTTCTTCCTCTATCTGGTCTATACCGTCTACCATTATAGATAATTTTTTTTCGTGTTTTTTAACAGCATTAAGTAATGTTTTTGTTTCATCTATAACTTTTGATAGCTTGTCAATGAGTCTTTTACTTTCATCAAAGTGATTGTTGTCTATAATCTGAAGTGTATAAGAACGAATTAAGTCTTCAAAAAACCATTGTTCTTCTTTACAAAACTCTAATTCTGAAAGCCATTTTTTGGATTCAAAGTGCATTTCGTCTGCACTCAGCCATTCGGTATGTTTGGCATTTGTATGTATTGTTTTCATGATTCATAAAATTTAAATCGGCAGAGTGTATGGTCTTAAAACGTACACTCTGCCTTAATTAAGAGATTTTAGATAATTTCAACCTTTTTAGGTTGTTTTGCTTTAGCCTCTTCTTTTTTTAGAAGATTTAATTTAAGGATGCCATTTTTATAGGTAGCCTTAACTTCTTGATCTGTATTAACAGATTTAGGTAGGGTCATAGATCTTTTAAATGAGTTGTAGCTAAACTCTTTGCGAGTAAAGTCTTCTTCTTTTTCTTCTGCTTCATGTTTTTTCTCACCACATACGTTAAGAATATTATCGTCTATAGTTACCTCAAAATCTTTTTTGCTGAAACCAGGAGCTGCAAACTCTATTTCAAAATCATCATCATGTTCTTTAACATTCATAGCTGGCATTAAGCTATCTTCTTCAAAAAAGTCATTGTTAAAGAAATCGTCGCTGCTTAAAAAATTTTTTAAGCCTTCATTTGTCCAACTTGGGAACAAGCGTTGTCTGTTGTTAAATTTAATTAGTGACATAGCTCTAAATTTTTAGTGTTAAACTTCGATTTACTGTCTCTAATTTACTGAGCTAATGGTGATTCTGAAATGATTTTAATCAGTTTGAAGCAAGTTGTTCAAAATTAAATAATGAGTTTTTCTACATCAGTTAATTGAGGGATTTTTACATGCCAACCATAAGTGTTTTCTATTTTAGACCTAAAGGCATCTAAGGCTGTTGGTTCACCATGAATGAGATAAACCATTTCGGGAATATTCTTAATGGTTTTCATCCAATTGAGTAAATCCTCTTGATCTGCATGTGCAGAAAGACTTTCTATACTTTTTATTGCAGCTTTTATAGGATAATATTTTCCAAAAAAACGAATTTCGTGCACCCCTTCTTTTAGTTGTCGTCCTCGTGTACCTTCGGCTTGGTAACCAACCAAAAGCACAGTAGTTGACGGTTCATCTATAAGTTGTTGTAAGTAAGTGAGAACACGTCCTCCTGTAACCATACCACTTCCTGCAATAATAATTTTTGGACGCTTGTCATCAATAGTTTCCCAGGTTTCTCTGTAAGATTGTACAATGTTTACATGATTGCACATGGCATGATAATCTTCGGTTGAAAGTCTGTGCCATTTAGGAAAACGTTTAAAGACCTCAAGAACGTTGTTTCCCATCGGACTGTCTATAAAAATAGGAATGTTGGGAATTCTACGTTGTTTGTACAATTGCCATAAAATATACATCAGTGTTTGTAAACGCTCTACTGCAAAACTTGGAATGATGAGGTTGCCTTTTTTGTGAATCGTTTCTTTGATGATATCTTCTAAAATGGATTCTACATCTTCTTCTGGATGTAGCTTATTGCCATAGGTACTTTCAATAAACAGGTAATCTGCCCATTCGGGTGTTTTAGGATTGTTGAGTAAGTAATCATCAGTTCTTCCTATATCTCCTGAAAATACAAAACGTTTACCATCAATATCTAATTCTATGAATGTTGCACCAATAATATGGCCATTATATTGAAAGCGATACGAGATGTTTTCGGTTAATGAAATCCATTTGTCATCTACTTCTGTATGAAATAATTTAATGGTTTCTTCTGCTTCTTCAATGGTATAAAACGGTAAAGCAGGTTTGTGTTTGGTGTACTTTTCTTTGTTGGCTTTTTCTGCTTCTTCTTCGTGAATTTTGGCGCTGTCTTTTAAGATGATTTCTGCAATAGCCAATGTTGGTGCTGTGCCTACAATTTTACCTCTAAAGCCTTGTTTTAAAAGTCTTGGTAGATAACCTACATGGTCTAGATGACCATGCGTTAAAAGTACAATATCTATAGATTTAACATCTACAGGAAGATAAGACCAGTTAAGTTCTCTCAACGTTTTTAAACCTTGAAACATACCACAGTCTATTAAAATGTTTTGCTCAGAGGTTTCTATTAAAAACTTTGAACCAGTAACTACACCAGAGGCACCTAAAAAATTAACCTTTACAAACTTTTCCATGACTATTCACTTTTAATGGTACAGAGTTCTGAGATTTCGGTTAGTATTTTTTCTTTTCTAGCATCAGAAATTCCCAAATGATCTAGATAGAATTTATCGTGTATCAGCT
>JASBSE010000323.1 GCA_030149115.1 Winogradskyella sp.
TGAGCTGACTTTTGCTGTGCAATATCACTATTCTGATAGCTCATTACAATGGCTTCTATATTTTCTACAGAAAGCAAATCATTTAACGCATAAGGTCTGGCAAACACATCTAAAATTACTGTAGTGCTTCTTGCTATTTCATAAAGCCATGCTAATTCCTTTTGTGAGAATTCATAAGCTTTCCAAGGGTTGTCGTTAGACTTATGAAAACCAACTACTACTGTATTATAGTTTTGTAGTTTGGTAATTATTTCGTCCAGTTTCTCACCTTTTATATGATGTACTTTGGTATACTTTTTTAATTCGTTATAAAACGTTGAACCGCTAACATCACCTAATTCCACATATGCGATATTTTTAGTTTGTAAATTTCTTAGTGGTAATACATCGTCCTTGTTTTGTACTACAGTTATAGCATTTTCCATCAGACTTTCGTAAAGCAAATCGTCTTTAAGTCTATTTAAATCATTATCTAGATTATATAAACCAACAGGTAAATAGTTATGCAAACCTACCTTATACTTAGCCATAAGTATTTTTTTAACCGAATGTGATAAACGCTCTTCTGTTACTTTTTTATCCTCATATGCAGCCATAATTCTTTCAATACCTTTTTCCGGATTTTCAGACATAAGTAATACATCATTTCCTGCTAAAAAAGCCATTAAATCAATCTCACCTCCTTTGGAAATTGTGTTTGTAGAAATACCATCAAGATTTTTCTCAACATAATCTGCTGCACCTTTCATGGTTAATGCATCCGTAAAAATTAAACCTTTAAACCCTAATTCTCCTTTAAGAATATCTGTTACGATATGCTTAGATAAAGATGATGGAAAGCCGCTTCGTTTTTCTAAGCTTGGAATGTTAAGATGGGCTACCATAACACTAGACAAGCCTTCTTTAATGAGTTTTCTGTATGGATACAGCTCAATAGAATCTATTCGCTGTTCACTAAATGATACTGTTGGCAAAGTTTTATGAGAATCATCCTCAGTATCACCATGACCAGGAAAATGCTTAGCGTTAGCCAAAACTCCAGCACTCTGCATACCGTTCATAAATGCTAAACCTTTGGCTGTAACATTATCTCTGTCTTCTCCAAAGGATCGGTTTCCAATGATTGGGTTTTTTGGATTGGTATTGATATCTACTACTGGCGCAAAATTAAAGTGTACTCCTAAGCGTTTGCAGTGCTCACCAATTTGTCTTCCGGTTTGTTCAACCAAACTATCATTAGTAATAGCACCAAGTGTCATATTCCAAGGAAAAGCATAGGTAGAATCTAATCGCATGCTCAATCCCCATTCTGCATCCATACCTACCAATAATGGTACTTTTGATGCAGCCTGTAAAAGGTTATTTAATTTAGCCTGTCTGTGTGGTCCACCTGTTGAGTAAATAACACCTCCTATGTGTTCATTTTTTATTAAATCAACAATTTTGCTATTGGCTTTTCCATCGTTTTTTGAAAATACCTGAACCATAAAAAGCTGCCCTACGCGCTCTTTTAAGGTCATAGAATTATAAACACTATCTACCCATTTTTGTTGTAGTGCCGCATCTTTAGTTAACAATGGATTTGGTGTTGCCTCTTGAGCAAAATTAATTTGAACACAAAAAGCTATAAGAATAAGGGACAAATATCGCATACATCAATCTTTTCTTGTTTCTTAGTTACAATTACGAATACTATGCCAAAATAGCATATTTAATATGAAGTAAAAAGACTTTAGGATTCTTTTATAAACTGTGTAATTAACAGTTAAATGGAATTAAACAAGATCTATATGACGATCATGGTAACCTAGTAAATATAACACACCATCCAAACCTATACTAGAAATAGAACTTTGAGCACTATCCTTAACTTTTGGCTTGGCATGAAAGGCAATACCCAATCCTGCCAGATTAAGCATTTGTAAATCGTTGGCACCATCACCTACCGCAATGGTTTGCTCAATATCAATACCCATATTATCTGCTAATAATTGAAGGTATTCTGCTTTTTTGTTGCCATCTACAATATCACCAATATATCCACCTGTAAGCACACCATCTTTAATCTCTAGCTCATTGGCAAAAACAAAATCGATATCTAATTTTTCTTGAAGATATTTTCCAAAATAAGTAAAACCACCTGAAAGAATTGCAGTCTTATAACCATAATTATGAAGCGTATCTATTAGTCGTCTTGCTCCTTTGGTAATTGGTAAATTCTCAGCTATATCCTTTAAAACCTCCTCGCTTAAACCTTCTAAAAGTTTCATTCGTTTCTTGAAACTTTCTTGAAAATCGATTTCGCCTTGCATGGCAGATTCTGTTATAGCCTTAACCTCATTACCTACTCCTGCACGCTCAGCCAGCTCATCTATAACTTCAGTCTGAATTAAAGTAGAATCCATATCAAAACATACCAGACGACGATTACGTCTAAACATACTATCTTCTTGAAAAGCAATATCTACATCTAGCTCTTGCGAAATTTCCATAAACCTTGATGTAAACTCAGATTTGTCATTTAGTTTGCCTCTAATGGACAATTGAATAGAAGCTCTTGGATATTCTTCTTCTTTAATTAAAGAGGTACGTCCTGTTAGGCGCTTAATTGAATCTATATTGAGGTTTTTCTCAGAAATTACTTGGGTAACCTTAGAAATTTGTTGAGCCTTTAGCTTTTCGCCTAAAATAGTAACGATATAACGATCCTTACCTTGCATACTCACCCAATGCTCGTAATTCTCAAGTGAAATTGGTGTAAATTTTGCTGTAATGCCCAATTCGTAGGCTTTGAATAATAAATCTTTAAGAACGGCTGCTGATTTTTTTCCAGATTTTATCTCGAACATCATACCAAGAGATAAGGTATCATGAATGTTAGCCTGACCTATATCTAAAATTTTAGCATCATATTCCGCTAAAACACTGGTTAGAGAAGATGTTAAACCTGGTTTATCTTGTCCTGAAATGTTTAATAAGAAGATATCTGTGCCCAAAATTTATTAATTATGCATTCTAACAGTAAAAATCCTTAATCTATTTGAAATATGAAAATAAATTAGATTTAGATTACTATAATTATTCTACCTACTTATTAAGAATTTTTCAATAATAATTTACTTAATAAAACGACTATGCCAACTCTCACTTGCAGGAACTTCCCAATTCTCTTTAAACTCTGCGATATTAGTTACCA
>JASBSE010000324.1 GCA_030149115.1 Winogradskyella sp.
GAGAACAAACACAAGGTACTTCCTAAACGACAGCCAATTAAATGCCTTGCAAGCCCTAAGAAGTGGGCTAGGAATTAAAAGGCTGTTCTTTGACATTGAAACATCCCCTTGCATTGGGTACTTTTGGAATCCTGGATGGAAGGTTAAGTTAGGCTACGAAAACATTATAGAGCCTTGGAAAGTTATTTGCATATCCTACAAGTGGGAAAACTCTGAGCAAGTACATACACTTGTATGGGATAAAAAACAATGTGATAAAAGTTTGTTAGAGGCTTTTATAAAGATAGCTAACCAAGCAGATGAGTTGGTAGCTCATAACGGGGATCGGTTCGATATAAAAAAGATACGCACTAGGTGTATTTACCATAAAATACCTATGTTCCCTAACTACCGCTCATTAGACACTTTAAAAAAGGCTAGGGGCGGTTTTTCGTTTCCTAGCAACCGTCTAAACGATATAGGTCAATTCTTAGGTGTGGGCGAAAAATTACCCCATTCTGGATTTAGTATGTGGAAAGACGTAATGAATGGGGATGTAGAGCAATTAGAAACAATGATTGACTACTGCGAGCGGGATGTAATTCTGTTAGAGGACGTTTACAAGTCTATGCAGCAATATGTAGTCAATAATACTCATGCGGGGGTAATTCAAGGCGGTTTTAAGCACGAATGTCCTAACTGTGGCAATGAACACGCAACGCTAGTTAAAAACAACGTTACAGCCAAGGGAACTATTAAAAGGCTTATGGAATGTGATGCTTGCGAATACACCTACGAGATAAGTAACAGCGCATACGCTTTGATGTTAAAGTTTAAAAACAAAATTAATGGATAGGCAGGTTAAGATAAAAGTATGGCATTTATTACTAGCTCTAGCGATTGTATTTTTTGCAGCAGGAATAGGAGGGGAATCAATAGGAGCTAAACAGATTCAAAAAGAAGTTGAAAAGCTAAAGTTTAAGGCCGATTCTTTGCAAAGTGATAACTTACTACTAAAAGAAGAATTAAACGCCTTAAATAGACGTATAGGTGCGCTAAAATCAAAAGAAAATAACTACTACGATGAGTATATTAGAGAGTACCGCAAAAGGATTGGGTTACAAAAGCAAAATGACGCTCTTTTGGATAGCATTTTTGGCTACAAGCACCTCGATTCTTTAGCCGAAAGCTATAAATTTAAAAGCAGATGAAAGAAGTTTGGAAAGAAATACCAGGATTTGAGGGTAGGTACGCAGCCTCTACTTTAGGTAGAATTAAAACTATATCTAGGACGGTAAGAAATAGATATTCTTTTTTAAAACTAAAGTCTTTAATAAGAAAACAACAGATTACTCTTACAGGGTACTCAACGATTTATTTGCACGACCGCAACGGTAAGGGTAAATCGTATAGATCTCACAGACTAATAGCCAAAACGTTTATTCCAAACCCCGAAAACAAGCCTCACGTTAACCATAAAAACGGAATTAAGAACGACAATAGAATTGAAAACTTAGAGTGGGTGACACCATCAGAGAACCTAAAGCACGCATATATAAATGAACTTAGAAAAGCCCCAGTTCACGAAAAACATCAAAAAGCAGTTAAAAAAATAAGTCTTGATGGTAATGTGATAGAAACTTTTAATAGTATTTCTGACGCATCAAAAAAGACAGGGGTTAACAGAGTGTCCATAAGCAATATGTGTAATGGAAAATGTGGCAGAAAGACTGCCGGAGGGTTTATTTGGAAATTTGCTTTTTTTTTATTGTTTTTTCAGACCATTAGCGCACAAAATTTAGAGGGTTACAGGCAAATAAGCTACGAACGCCTTAACGAGTTTGCAAAGCTACACGCCTATTCAATAGGTCAGGACAGTATTATATTATCTTTAGACAAACAACTGTCTTTAAAAGACTCTATTTTAACCGTTAAGAACCAAATTATTGAAACCTACGAAGCCGAGATCGTACCCGCTTACAAAACTATACAACGTAATGACCAAGAAACTATTGAGGCACAAGGGCAGATTATCAGATATAAAGATGCCCAAATCAGTATTCAGAAAGGTAAAAAGTGGACTTGGGGGGTGGTAGGAGTTCTTTTAGGAACGGTTTTGAGTTTGGTGGTTTTTTAGTAATCTCCGCTTAAATACACAATTACTTTAGATTCCGACACATCCACTTCCTTTACCTTGAATTTTTTAGTATGAGAAATTGTTTTTGCCGCTATAAAGTTAGCTTCCTCAAAATTATTCGCTGCTATAATTAAGCAATTACCAACAGGCCACATACCCTCAAAATCTACCTCAAATATCTTCATAAGCTTTATTCCTTATAATTAGTATTTATAAGCCTTTTGGCTTGTATCCCGCTTAATAACGGTATATGTTAACTTTTAGTTAGTTTATGCGTTGTTAGCAACAATAAACACTACCATAGTGCTTGTTGTGCCGTTTGTTGTTTAAATCGCTTACAAGCCTTTTCGTAGTATTCAACATCTATCTCGTAGGCTATAAGTTTTCGTTTCATTTGGTGGCAGGCTATGGCTATGCTTCCACTACCTAAGTGAGTATCTAAAATCAAATTACCCTCGCTCGTATAGTTTTCTAATATCCATTTATAAAGTGAAACAGCCTTTTGAGTAGGGTGTATTTTTACATCTTCATTATGAAATTCAACCCTGCTTTTTCTAAAAGCTTTACTTGCACTATCAAATGAAGTCCAAGCCATTTCAAAATCACTTCCAGTAAATTTTTGTATTTTATCCCAAATTAAAAAGCAACGTGTACTTGGTAAGTAGTCAAGGAAGTAATTCCCACCCCAAATGATTTGATTTTTAGATACTCGCATTAGTTCTTTAAAGTAGTTTGCACTTGGTATTTCCTTATCCCATCCCTTTTGCGGTATGCTATTCATTTGTATTTTACCTGTTTTTCCACCTTTAAATTTATCGTGCAAACCATAAGGAGGGTCAACAATAGCAATATCAAAATGATTATCGCCATAGCCTTTTAAGGCTTGTAAGCTATCTCCGTGTATTAATTCAATGTCTGTCATATAAATCCGTGTTTAAAGTTGCTAACAATGTGTATAGCGCATTAAAACGCACCATACACGAGCCGTTATATTTAATTTTCTTTTTTGCCACCAATCAGTACGCACTCGTAGAAACGGCACAACGCACGTTCATATCTTTCTTTAGCACTACTATTCGCATAAGCATTATAACTCATTCCGAAAAACTCGGCTATCTCTTTATTTGATAGTCCGAGTTCTTTTTTTAGTTGTTTAATTTGCATATTCAGGAAATATTACTTTTTCGATTCTTGGCTTTGGTGCATTTAAAATAACGTGTTTAGCGTGGTTTAAAGCGTTTTTCTTTGTTAAGAATAAAGTGTTATAAATTAGTATAGATTCGTAATCACTATCACCCATAAATATTTTTAAGAAATATTCAAATTGAGTTTTTGTTCTATATACTTTTTTAATTTCAACTCTATTTCCGTTTATTAAGTAGTTGTATTGTTTGTTTAAAGTAGTCATAATGTTTTGTTTTAATTATTATACTACAAATATAAGCATATACTTAATATTATGCAAGTGTTTTTATAATTATTTTCAGTAAATACTTAAAATTTAACATTTAGTACGGGTTTTGCTACGCAATTTGCCACCGCACAAAAAGAAAACTAAAATATAACAACGTGTA
>JASBSE010000325.1 GCA_030149115.1 Winogradskyella sp.
TTGTTAAGATATCCAGAACCTTTTCTTTTCTTTCTTCAAAAGAATTGCCAATGTTATGAACTTTCATGGGTTCTATTATGGCATTGCCCACAGTCATCCTAGGGTTTAGTGATGCAAATGGATCTTGAAATATAATTTGAATGTCTTTCCTTAAAGCTCTTAATTCAGATTTTTTTAGATTGGTTATATCCTTTCCTTTGTATTTAATACTTCCAGAAGTAGCTTTATCAAGCTGAAGAATAGCATTTCCTAGAGTAGATTTGCCACAACCAGACTCACCAACCAAACCAATAGTTTCTCCTGGATATACCTTAAAGCTAACTCCATCTACAGCTCTAAATGCTGTGTCTTTCGACAATATGCCTTTTTTAGAAATGTAAACTTTTTCAACATCAATAACCTCAAGTAATGGGTCTTGAGCATATAATTTTTTATGGTTGGCAGTTCGTTCTTCTTTTGAGATAATGTCGTTATTAATCTCTCCGTTCATAAAATCCGAAATTGTAGGTAATTGTTTTAATCTCGTTTTTGTTGAAGGTCGTGCGTTAATAAGGGCTCTTGTATATATATGCTTTGGTTGGTTAAAGATTAAAGAAGTTTCACCTTGCTCAACAATTTCACCTTTATACATTACCATTACTCTATCTGCAAGTTCAGAAACAAGAGATAAATCATGAGAAATAAACAAAACACTCATTTTTGTTTCCTTTTGTATTTCTTTAAGGAGCAATAATATCTCTTTTTGTACTGTAACATCTAATGCGGTTGTAGGCTCGTCAGCAATAAGGATTTTTGGTTTACATGCTATGGCCATAGCAATCATAACTCTTTGTTTTTGACCACCTGAGATTTCATGCGGATAAGACTTATAGATCCTTTTAGGATTGGGCAGTTTTACCTTTTCAAAAAGTGAAATGATTTCATCTTTAATTTCAAGTCTAGATAAGTTAGTGTGCTGTTTCAAAATCTCTTCAATTTGATTGCCACATCGCATAGAAGGATTTAAAGAACTCATTGGTTCTTGAAAAATCATTGAGATTTGATTACCTCGAATCTTTTGAAAGTTCTTATCCGAAAGTTGTACTAATTCTTTATTTTCAAAAGTGATAGATCCTGATGTTATTTTTAAGATTTGCTTTGGTAATAAGCCTATTAAAGCTAAAGATGAGACGGATTTTCCAGAACCAGATTCACCAACAACAGCTACAATTTCATTTTCAAATAAATCATAGGAGATGTTACTGATAATTTTGTGCTCTTGACGAGACTTAAATGCAGAAATATTTAAGTCCTTTATGCTCAACAATTTTTTATGTGCCATAAGTAAATGTAGTCATTTTCTTCAAATGCTTTACGGTAAAAACGCAATAATAGTTAAAGCGAATGTATTTTATCGAAAACGTTTTCGTAAAAAATAAAATTCTTTAACAATTTTCATAATTTGTTAAAGAATTATTAAAATATTAACTATTAAACTATTTATTTTTATGAAAAAAGCTTTTACTAATCTCAAATCCTTTTTGGCAGTTACCTTTTTATTAGGCATTATATTTAATATAAATGCTCAAGACTGGACTAAAGAAAATTCAGACCTATATTATATAGATACAAATGGTAAGGTTTATATGCAACCAGACTATAGTTCAGTAGCTATTTATTTTAACAATGATATAGTACCAGAAAGCACAAAGCAAAATTTTATAAATAAACTTTCGCTTAATGGAGATTCTAAAGAAGTTAGCGTAATGGATAAAAAAGGGGTGATTATTTTAAAATCTACCAACAACTTAAATTCTATTCAAACTCTTGAAGAGCGTAAAGCTTTTTTAAATTCTTACGGACTTCAAAATGAAGGTGCGTACGATGTGTTACCAGCATTTATGATTGGTGATAAGCAGGCTTGGTTTACCAAAAGAGTAACTATTCGTTTAAATGAAGGAGTAGATTTGGAAGACATTTCATCAGTTTTAAATGAATATGGTGCCCAATTAATAAAGAATATTGTTAATAAGGATACCTACTTGCTTAAAGTTGATGAAATTGAAAATCAATTACGTCTTATACAAGAACTTCATGAAATGGATGTTTTAAAATGGGGTGAACCAGATTTTAAAGTAGAGTTGGTAAAATCTACGAATGATCCTATGTATAGTGATTCTTGGCATTTAAACAACACAGGCGGATCGGTAGATGGTAAGGCCTTAGTTGCTGATATAGATGTTAACGCTCCTGAAGCTTGGGGAATTACAACAGGAAACTCTAGTATCGTTGTTGCAGTTATAGATGATGGTGTGGAGGCTCATCCTGATATGCCTACGCTTTTAACTGGCTATACACCTGCAAATAATGGAAACGGAACACCATCTGCAAGTGGAGATGGTCATGGTCAACAAGTTTCGGGTTTAATTAGTGCACAGCACAATACTATTGGTGCAGCAGGAATTGCTCCAGGTGCAAGTACCTTTAGTATAAATATATTTGATCCTAATACATCAAATGCCGATGTCGCTGATGGTATTACTTGGGCTGTAAATCAAGGAGCAGATGTACTTTCTAATTCTTGGGGATTTGGTTCTTGTACTTACAATGTATCTTCTATAACAGATGCATTTACTTACGCTGCAAATAGTGGACGTAATGGAAAAGGATGTTTAATAATGATTGCGTCTGGTAATGATTTTCAGACATGTGTAAGTTATCCTGCCAATTTGCCAAATGTTATGGCAGTTGGTGGTATTTCTGGTGATGGAGGAAGAAGTATGTATAGTAATTATGGTCCTGCTTTAGATATTGCTGCGCCAAGTGATGATGATTGGGTACAGCAAGGAGGTCAATGGTATTCTACAGGCACTCATGGTTTAAGAACATTAGATCGAGTCGGTAGTGCTGGTTGGTATAGTGGTGATTATAGCGATTCTATGGGTGGTACTTCGGGAGCTACACCACAGGTTTCTGCAGTTGCAGCACTTGTACTTTCAGTAAATCCAAACCTTACTAAGAGTGAAGTTGAAAATATATTATACACAACTACTAAAAGTGTAGGTGATGCCAATCAATTTGGAGCAGGACTTGTTAATGCTTATGCGGCAGTTTTAGCTGCAGGAGGAAGTGTTGATGATCAGGCTCCAAGTGTTCCATCTGGTCTTGCGGCATCAAACATAGGTTCATCTTCATTTGACGTTAGTTGGAATGCTTCTTCAGATAATGTTGGTGTTACAGGTTACAATGTTTATGTTAATGGGTCTTTATACGGAAGCGTATCAGGAACATCAATTACGATATCAGGATTAACCCCAGATACAACATATGCTATTAGAGTTTCGGCTTATGATGCCGCAGGAAATACTTCTGCTCAATCATCAGTGTTAAATGTTACGACAACGCAGTCTGTTTTAGATTGTAGTACAACAATATCTTCTTTTCCATATTCTGAAGGATTTGAAAGTAATTTAGGAGCATGGTCTCAAAGCTCTGATGATGATATGGATTGGACTAGAGATTCTGCTGGAACACCATCAAGTAGTACTGGACCTTCAAGTGCTGTAGAAGGTACTTATTACGTTTATACTGAAGCTTCAAGTCCAAACTACCCTTCAAAAGAAGCAATTTTAGAAGGACCTTGTTTTGATTTAAGTGGTCTTACCAATCCAGCAATGACTTTTCAATATCATATGTATGGATCGGCCATGGGAACCTTAAGATTACAGGCTAAAGTAAATGGGTCGTCTACTTGGACAACTATCTGGAGTCTTTCAGGAAATCAAGGTAATTCTTGGCAAGAAGCTGAAGTTAGTTTAGCGAGTTACAGTGCAGTTCAGTTACGTTTTCAAAATACTACTGGAACTTCATACACAGGAGATGCAACTATAGATGATATTAATGTTTTTGATAACGCATCAGATACGCAAGCACCAACAGCACCAACGAGCTTAACATCTTCAAATACAACGCAAACCACAACTGATTTATCTTGGAATGCGTCTTCAGATAATGTTGGTGTAACAGGATATGAAGTGTTTTCAAATGGTTCTTCAATAGGTACTGTTACTTCGACATCTGCAAACATAACAGGTTTATCAGCGAGTACTACCTACTCTTTTTATGTTACAGCTTTTGATGCTGAAGGTAATGTGTCATCAGCTAGTAATACGATTAATGTTACAACATTAGATCCAGTTAGTGGATCAGGTTGTTCGGGCGGAATCTCTTCTTTCCCATACTCTGAGAGTTTCGAAAACACACTGGGAGCTTGGTCACAAGGTTCTGGAGATGATTTCAATTGGACTTTAAGAAGTGGTAGTACTCCATCAAGTAATACAGGACCTTCAAGTGCAAATTCTGGCTCATATTATATTTACATGGAGTCTTCATCACCAAACTACTCTACAAAACGTGCGATTTTAAATTCTCCATGTTTTGATTTAACTTCTGCAAGTCAGGCAACATTTGAATTTGATTATCATATGTATGGTGCATCTTCTATGGGAAGCTTGGCATTAGAATTAAGTGATGACGATGGGTCAACTTGGATTAGCGTTTGGAGTGAATCTGGTAACCAAGGTAATTCTTGGCAAACAGCTAGCGTAAACTTAGCCGCTTACGTTGGAGGAAGTATTCAATTAAGATTTAATGGAGTTACAGGAACAACCTGGCAAGGAGATATGGCTGTAGATGCTGTTAGCCTTTCTACAGGTGGAGGTTCTGGGTCTTGTTCTAATGTAACACTTTCAATAACCTTTGACAACTATCCAGAAGAAACAGCGTGGAGTCTAATTGATGATTCTGGTAGTACAGTAGCTTCTGGAGGAACTTATGGTTCGCAAGCAGATGGTTCTACATTAAATATTAATGTTGGGTGTTTAGATTCTGGTTGTTATGATTTTGTAATTACTGACACATATGGTGACGGTATTTGCTGTTCTTATGGAAATGGGTCTTATACGCTTACAAATTCCGATACAGGTGCAACATTAGCATCAGGAGGTTCTTTTACAAGTTCTGAGACTACTAATTTCTGTTTAGGTTCAACAAGTTTTAATCAACTATATAACACAGGCATTGTTTTAGATAATCCTAATCAATATTTAAAATTGAGTCCAAATCCTGTAAAGGACATACTAAATGTAGATTTAGTAGGCTATGAGGCTCAGACATTCGAAATTATAAACATGTTAGGGCAAACAGTTGCTAAAGGGCGTTACACATCTAATGTTAATGTTTCTAACTTAGAAAATGGCGTGTATATTCTTCAATTAAACATTGGAGAAAAGACCAAAATAGAACGATTTATTAAGGAGTAATCTTTTTTATTAGTTTGTTAATTAAAGAGCCTGGAA
>JASBSE010000326.1 GCA_030149115.1 Winogradskyella sp.
TAGTGTAAAACGTCTTTCAGCTTTTATTTTAGATAAATCTTCGCCATAACACAGTACATCTTTGTGTTTAGGATATTTTGAGCCAAAGTTAGGTTGTGGAGTATATGTAAAGGTATAATGTGATGCATCTAAAAAAGGTGCACCATAACGCTGAAATTGAAACTCAGTGCCACGACCAGCATTGATGTTTGTACCTTCAAACAAACCTAAACTAGGATATAAAGTTATCGATTGGTCATTAGGTAAATTTGGAGAAGGTCTTATCGGTAAACTATAGGTGTTTTCATGGTTATAGTGTTCCATCTCAACTACAGTAATGTCGCATTTAGCGTTGTCTTTTAACCAACCTTCACCATTAATCATTTTAGCATATTCGCCAATGGTCATGCCATGTACTAAAGGAATAGTGTGCATGCCTAAAAAACTACTATGCTCTTTTTCTAAAGTTGGGCCATCTACATAATTACCATTAGGATTGGGACGATCTAATATTAGTAATGGTATATTGTTTTCAGCACAAGCTTCCATTACATAATGCAACGTAGAGATGTATGTGTAAAAACGCACACCAACATCTTGAATGTCAAAAATCATAATGTCTAAATCTTCAAGTTGCTCGGCTGTTGGTTTTTTGTGTTTCCCATGAAGCGAAAAAATTGGTAATTGTGTTTTTACATCTACACCATCTTTTACATTTTCACCAGCATCAGCAGTACCTCTAAAACCATGTTCTGGAGAAAATACTTTTTTGATATTTATATCTCTTTCAAGTAAAGAGTCAACAATGTGGACATAGTTCAACACCGTAAACTTTCTTATTTTTTGCCTGAAGATAACACTTGTCTGATTA
This sequence comes from Winogradskyella sp., assembly GCA_030149115.1. Lineage (GTDB taxonomy): Bacteria > Bacteroidota > Bacteroidia > Flavobacteriales > Flavobacteriaceae > Winogradskyella. Next base: position 851 of record JASBSE010000326.1, read on the forward strand.
GCAACAACAGCAACACGTTTTCCTTTTAATAATGGTAAGTAAACTTCAGTTCGGTTGGCGCCGACAATAATTTTTTTAGCATCGTTCTTTTCTGTCACACTGAGCGCAGTCGAGGTGTCTTCTGTCTTCTCACTTCCAACTTCTAGCTTTTCACTGCTACCTTTTCCTGCACAAGAAATCACTACCAAGACAAATAATAAAACTGTATTTTTGAAAACCTTAAAACGCATAAAAAGAAGATTTGAATTTAGAGTTGTTTATAGCTAAACGCATTATTGGCAATAAAGCGTATAAAAGTA
>JASBSE010000327.1 GCA_030149115.1 Winogradskyella sp.
TATTTTCCAAATACTCCAACCCGAATTCAAGGTATTGGTTTAAGGGAAATAGAACAGGAAATTGTAAAACGTCACAGAAAAGCTTTTCAGCCCAATGATGACCAAGCAGACATTGAAATTGGTGGAGATTACAGATGGAGAAGAGGACAAGAAAAGCACATGTTTAATCCGTTAACCGTTGTTAAACTTCAAGAAGCTGTAAGAACAAATAAGGCTACAACTTATAAAGAATATTCTGAATTGGTGAATAACCAATCCAAGAGTTTAATGACTATTAGAGGCCTTTTTGAATTTGATCAATATGACCCGATTCCTCTAGATGAAGTAGAGCCTTGGACAGAAATCGTTAAGCGTTTCAAAACAGGAGCTATGTCTTATGGATCAATAAGTAAAGAAGCGCATGAAAACTTAGCCGTTGCCATGAATAGAATTGCTGGGAAAAGTAACTCTGGTGAAGGTGGTGAAGATCAGGAGCGTTTTTATAAAAGTTCTCAAGGTGATTGGAAAAATTCAGCAATTAAGCAAATCGCTTCAGGTCGCTTTGGTGTGACGTCAAATTATTTAACCAATGCAAGCGAAATTCAAATTAAAATAGCGCAAGGAGCTAAGCCAGGAGAAGGTGGTCAGTTGCCAGGTCCTAAAGTAAATCATGAGATTGCTAAAACAAGGAATTCTACACCTTATGTTGGGCTTATTTCACCACCTCCACATCACGATATTTACTCTATTGAAGATTTATCGCAATTAATTTATGATGCCAAATCTGCTAATAGAGATGCGCGGATTAATGTTAAGCTAGTGTCAGAAGTTGGTGTAGGTACTGTAGCGGCTGGTGTAGCTAAAGCCAAAGCAGATGTGATTTTAATTTCTGGTTTTGATGGTGGTACAGGAGCTTCACCATTAACATCGCTGAAACACGCAGGTTTACCTTGGGAGTTAGGTATTGCTGAAGCACAACAAACTTTAGTGATGAATGACTTAAGAAACCGTATTGTTTTGGAATGTGATGGACAGTTAAAAACCGGAAGAGATGTCGCTATTGCTTGCTTACTTGGTGCTGAAGAATTTGGGTTTGCAACAGCACCTTTGGTAGCTTCAGGATGTATTATGATGCGCGTTTGCCATTTAAATACTTGTCCTGTTGGTATCGCAACGCAAAACCCTGAACTACGTAAAAAATTTAAAGGTAAGCCAGAGCATGTGGTCAACTACATGTATTTCGTGGCTCAAGAATTACGAGAAATCATGGCTTCTTTAGGATTTAAAACGGTTAATGAAATGGTAGGGCAGGTTCATAAGCTTAATAGAAATAAAGCGATTGAACATTACAAGGCTTCTGGGATTGACTTAACTCCGATTTTACATAAAATCGACGTGCCAGAAGGAACAAAACTCTATAATACAACGACTCAGGATCATCATTTAGAAAGCCATCTAGATTTTCAGATTATAAAACAAGCGCATCAAGCTTTGTTTAGAAAACAAAAAACAACTTTAGAAATGCCTATCACTAATATTGATAGGGCAGTAGGTGCTATTGTTAGTAATGAAATTTCAAAAATTTATGGTGCAGATGGCCTACCAGAAGATACCATAAACATTGATTTTTATGGTTCAGCAGGTCAGAGTTTTGGAGCATTCGCAACTAAAGGTTTACGATTTACGGTTCATGGAAATACCAATGATTATTTGGGTAAAGGACTTTCGGGTGGAAAGCTGATCATTAGAGTTCCAGAACAAAGTACAATTGTTCCGGAAGATAATATCATTACAGGAAATGTTACACTCTATGGTGCCACTTCAGGTGAAGTTTATATTAATGGAAAAGCAGGTGAGCGTTTCTGTGTGAGAAACTCAGGAGCAAAAGCAGTTGTAGAGGGCATTGGTGATCATGGTTGCGAATATATGACAGGAGGTATTGCTGTAGTTTTAGGTGAAGTAGGACGGAATTTTGGAGCAGGTATGAGTGGAGGTATTGCTTATGTTTTAGATGAAAATAACACCTTCAAACAAAACTGTAATGATGAAGGTTTAAATGTAGATTACATCATTTTAAAAGGTGATGATGGTGAGCAATTACGAAGCTTAATTCAAAATCATTTTGAAGCTACAAACAGTCCTTTGGCAAAACGAATTCTTACAAATTGGGAAACCTATTTACCAAAATTCAAGAAAGTACTTCCAGAGGAATACAGACAGGCTTTAATACGATTAGAAAACGAAAAATTACAAATAGCGTAAGACATGGGAAAGATTACAGGGTTTTTAGAATACGAACGTCAGGATGAAACTTACGAAGCACCAGAAAAACGTGTGAAAAACTACAAAGAGTTTACCATACCCTTAGAGGAACAGGAGCTTAAAGATCAAGGAGGACGTTGTATGGATTGCGGTATTCCTTTTTGTCACAGTGGTTGTCCGTTGGGTAATTTAATACCAGACTTTAACGATTATGTTTATAAAGGCAATTGGAAAGAAGCAGCGAAGATATTACACAAAACAAACAATTTTCCTGAGTTTACAGGAAGATTATGTCCTGCTCCATGCGAAGAAGCGTGTGTTTTGGGTATTAATGAAGACCCAGTTACTATAGAAAATATTGAAAAAAATATTATTGAAACAGCTTTCAAAGAAGGTTGGATCATTCCGCAACCACCTAAAATAAGAACCAATAAAACAGTGGCTGTTATAGGTTCTGGACCAGCTGGTTTGGCTGCTGCGCAACAATTAAATAGAGCAGGGCATTATGTTGTGGTTTATGAGCGCGATGCTAAAGTTGGTGGCTTGTTGCGTTATGGAATTCCAGATTTTAAGATGGAAAAACACATAATAGATAGACGCGTAAAAGTTTTAGAAGAGGAAGGTATCATTTTTAAAACTAATGCACATGTAGGCATAGATATCGACGCTTCAAAATTGAAAGAAGAATTCGACGCTATTCTACTCTGTGGTGGAGCTACAGTAAGACGACATATTCCAATTCCTGGAGCAGATTTAAAAGGAGTGCATCAGGCAATGGAATTTCTAAAACTCAATAACGAATATGTTGATGGTGTCGTAGATTTTGAAAATATCATTTCAGCTGAAGGTAAAAATGTTATTGTTATTGGAGGTGGTGATACAGGAAGCGATTGTATAGGTACATCCAATCGTCATGGGGCAAAATCAGTGACCAATTTCGAAATTTTGAGTAAACCGCCAGAAGGTCGTCCAGCACATCAACCATGGCCATATTGGCCAATGAAGTTGAAGACGACTTCTTCGCATCAAGAAGGTGTAGAACGCTTTTTTAGTATTTCAACCAAAGAATTTATAGGTGATAAAAAAGGCAATCTGAAAGGCTTAAAAACCGTTGAGGTAGAGTGGCTGTTTAAAGAAGGTGAGC
>JASBSE010000332.1 GCA_030149115.1 Winogradskyella sp.
CGTAAGGCCAGCGCAAAGCGGGTTAGTGACTCGTTAAAAGGCTCATCGTTAAAGTCACCCATTGCCAATACAGGCGTATCATCTCCATGCACCTCTCTAATCCGTTGATGGAAATAGCTCAGCGTTTCCCCAGCAATCTGTCGGTAGCCTTCAGACTCGTACTGCCCACCACTACGCGACGGCCAGTGGTTAGCAATGAGTACCAGGCGTTGTTGTTCTTGGCTATGCTTGGTTAAGAAGTTAACCTGTAGAATATCTCTTGTGGCTGTACGACGCAACACAAAGTGATCATAAACCTTAGGTTCGCCATTTTCCTCTTCAACACTAAATAGATCTGCATCATAGATAAAGGCCACATCAATACCACGTCGGTCATCCGAGTCATCATGTACTAAGGCATAGTTGCGGTTTAACACACCCATTTTCTGAATTAATAAGTTGAGTACATGGGCATTTTCCACCTCACAAACCCCAAGGATATCAGGGCCTTTACCATTATTCAACTGAATAATAATACGGTTTAGTTGGTCTAACTTATCATTAAGTTGTGTAGGTCCCCAGCCTTTTATGTCGCTACCAATAGCACGTTGCAGTTTTTCGGTACGCCTTGGTGAGTGTTCAATGTCAAAGAGGTTTTCTAAATTCCAGAAGGTTATGTGGTAGTCCATATCATATATTTTTAGGGATACGACTATTAATTAGATAGGTGATAGAGGAAGTCTAAAAGTAACAGATTTTGAACTAAAATCAAAATAGGATACCATCGCATAAGATTCCTATTTATAAGGCAGAAATCTAACAGAGATTTAGTATACTTGTTACGCAAATAAATTAATAAAGTTAACTATGAAGTTATTAGGAATAGGATCGCGCATCAATCATACAGCACACGGAAAAGGAGTGGTTACCAATGTGACCTCAAAGCACTATTGGGTGACGTTTATAGATAAGGGTTTAGAAACCATAGAACTCGATGAAGACTTTGAAGTGATTGAAGCTGCTGAAGACGATGTAGATACGGTAAGTTTTTATGAGGTTGAAAAGAGTTTGAAAGCTATTCTTAAGAAATGGTCTGATGTTTCTGAAGTTATTTCTATTGCTGATAAGTGGAAGGGAGGAAAGTTGATTCTAGAGCCAGGTGATACCAACTTACAAGGTAAAGAACTACCTATAGATACCTTCTTCCATAAAATCACCATGGTACGCGACCGCTTACGTGTGATGGAGCAGAAGATTAACTCTAGCAACCTTGATGAACAAGAAAAGATAGACTTACAGCAATACATTACAAGAAGCTATGGTAGTTTAACCAGTTTTAACGTACTATTTAAGTTGAAAAGCCAGCAGTTTGTAGGGCAGCGTTCTAAATAGTGTTCTGTAAGTAGTATTCAGCAAACAGTAGGTAGTTAGATGTGCTTTTTATAAGTTATAACTTAAGCCCTATTACCTCTCCCATATCAAAATCGAACACTAAGAATTTATGAGAGGTTGGTAACTTAGCACCACTTTGTGTGGTTGTCCATTGGTTCCATGATGCTTCTAAACCATCTATAGGCAGAATGTCTACCCACATTTGAAAGCTTTTAGGTAATCCGTTTTCATCCAGATGCCAGAGATACGAATCTCCAGGCGTAGTACCACCCTTCGTGTAGGTGACCAATAAGGCCTTTTCACCATTTTCGGTTGTTACTAATCTGCGTTCTGTGCCTTTATCAAATACTTTATAAGGAGCTACCAACCAGAACGAGTCGTTATTGAAGTATTTCTCTGCCTTATTGATGTAATCTTGCTTTTCGATACCGTTATATTCTTGTTCGCCAGCAAATACTTTTGAGTTATTAACGTTTTCTAAATCCAGAATTACGGTCATGGCATCCCAAGATACTTCACAGGTATTATCATTTTTATACCATTTGTAATGGTGTCTGCTTTTAAAGGTCCATTCTATATAATCGGTATTAAGATAGGCTTCTTCGTTCAAGGCATTTAGCATGGTCGTTGCTAATTGGTCAGCTTCAGTACCCAATTTGCCTGTTGGTAAATCTTCATCGTACTTGAGGTACATAAACCCAAAGAAGAGTAGCGTAGGAAGTGTAAAGAAGATGATGATTCCTCCTATAATCTTAAAGATGCGTTTTGTTTTTGAAGCTTTAGGCATTATTAGTGTGTTTTATAGTATTACAAGCAATTCCACCACCAAATTAATACTGGTGGTGGAAGTTAGGTAATTTGTATTTGTTATAAATAGCTACTGTGTTAATGATGACGTCTTAATTATCGGATTTGTATCCTTTAGGACGTTTCCAACGCACCGGAGCTTTTGGTTCTGGTTTTAGTTCAAACTCATTACCGTTTAGAAGCTTCATCGCTTCCTGTACAGCTCGTTCTAATTGTGGGTCGTTTCCTTTTGTAGTCTCTTTAGGATGTTGAATGACTTCAATATCTGGAGCTACGCCTTCGCCTTCTACAGCCCATTCACCATTCACATCGTAGAAACCACCACGCGGAGCTACCATACGGCCACCATCAATAAATCGAGGTGTATCCCAAGTCCCTACAAGACCTCCCCAAGTTCTGGTACCAATTAATGGACCAATATTTTTCATTTTGAACATGTATGGTAGTAAATCACCACCAGAACCAGCACGCTCGTTAATGAGCATTACTTTTGGTCCCCAAATACCAGCAATAGGTGTTGTCCAAGGACGTTTATCGCCAGCTTTACTGTTGAAATAACCAAACAATTCGCGAGACATAATGTCTATCATATAGTCCGCGGCAGAGCCACCACCATTATTACGCTCGTCTATCACCACACCTTTTTTGTCTTGTTGTGAGAAATAATACCTGTTGAAGGATGTAAAGCCTCCGCCACCTGTGTTTGGTACATAGACATAGGCAAGCTTGCCGTTAGATAACTCGTCAACTTTTCTTCGGTTGCTTTCAATCCACTCAATGCTTCTTAAACCTCTTTCATTACTAACAGGTTTTACCAAAACGGTTTTGGAACCCGTCATGCTAGGTTGGGTATTTACAGTCATGCTGATTTCTCTACCAGCTGTTTGCTCTAATAATTTGTAAGGGTTTGTATTGCTATCTAGTGGTATTCCGTTTATGGCTAGAATATAATCCCCTTCATTAACCTCTATACCTGGTTTTGCCAGTGGTGCATCAATGTTAGGGTTCCAACGTTCACCCGTATAGATTTTAGTAATTTTATAGTTGCCATTAACCTTTTCTAAGTCACAACCTAACAAGCCAACAGGCACACGATCTACATCAGGGAAATCGCCACCAGAGACGTAAGAGTGCCCCACAGCAACTTCACCACTCATAATGTCAACCACGTAGTTTAGGTCTGTTCTGTGGCGTACATGGTCTATCCACGGTGCATACCATTTGTATACATCGTCCCAAGGCGCACCATGCACATTATCCACATACAAGAAGTCTCTCATGTAGCGCCAGCCTTCTTTAAAGATTTGGTGTGCTTCTGCCTTAGGGTCTAGTTTTATTTTGATATCAATCTTTAGATTGTCTTTTGCTGATTTTGGTGGAGCCTCAGAGCCCGTTAAAACCCAAGCGCCATTTTGAGATAATAGTATAGACTTTCTATCTTCTGATGCTACCATTTGCGAAACACCATCTGCAAAGTCTGTTGCTTTCTCTTTTTCAACGTCATAGGAATGCACTTTTAGTCCCCTTGCATTAGGAATTGCCTCAGCAATAAACACTTTATGCTTTGGGCCTTTTAGCAAGGCTACATAATTTCTAGCAGGTAGGTCTAGTGCTACTGCTCGGTCGAAAATTCCTTCTTCGTCTATAGTTACTGTAATAGCATCCGATGATTTTTTATCGTCTTTTTTGTCATCCTTGTTATCATCTTTCTTGTCGTCTTTATCATCTTTTTTTACGTCTTCCATATCATTTTTAGGAAGGTTGGGTGCTTTATCATCTTTACTTAGTACTACAGCATATAAGCTTCTGGTAAGGTTGGCTGCAGGATCGTAATTACTCATATCTAACCATCCACTTTGTAGTCCGTAGTTGGTACTTGCTAAAGTGTACAGATATTTACCCGAAGCATCCCAAACTGGAGTTATGGCGTCTGCAATAGGATCTGTAATTTGGATGATTTTTTTAGTATCTATATTGTAAGCAAAAATGGCTTTAAAATGGCTGTCTTGTTGTTTTGCATAGGCAATCCATTTGCTATCTGGTGACCAAACCGGATTCATGGAGCGGTTAGGATGCGCGTATCTATCAGTATCTACTTTTTTGGTCTTTTTAGTTTCTAGATTTAATATCCAGATGTTGTAATGTGTGTCTGTGTAGGCCATGTATTTACCATCTGGTGACCAATCTGGTTGAAAGTAGAATGTTGGGTTAGGTAGGGAAATCGCTTCTGCATTTTGACCGTTTTGGTCAGCTAACATTAATTGGTATTCTCCACTTTTGTCTGAAAACCAAGCAATTTTATCACCTTTTGGTGACCATATAGGACTGCGATCTGCAACACCTGGTGAGTTGGTAAGGTTTATCCAAGTTCCATTTTCTTTTGGCACTGTAAAGATTTCTCCACGATGCTCAAAGATGGCACGTTTTCCAGTTGGTGAAACATTAGGGTTTATTAATTGTCTTGCAGACACATTATCCCATTTTGTTCTGTAGAAATTGAGATCTGCTTTGACTTCAATATTTAGCTGTGATGTTTTTGAAGTCTTTGGGTCATATACGTGAAGATATCCACCTTGTTCATATACAATTTTATCATCACTGGCATCCAAACTTTTTACATCAAACTTTTTGTGAAAGGTGATTTGTTTTTCTTCTTTAGTTGAAGGGTTAAAAGCCCAAATATTCATGGTATAATCGCGCTCAGACATAAAATATACCCAACCATTTAACCAAACAGGGTCTAAATGACGCTCTTTAGTAGGTTGCGATGTTCTTACTAAGTCTTTGGTTTTTAAATCTACAATCCAAATAGGCATTGCTTGTCCGCCACGATAGTTTCTCCACTCAGCATCCCAACCTGTGATTGGTGTGTATGCTATATGCTTTCCGTCAGGTGACATTTCACCATAAGCTGCTCTCGGAATATCTAAAGCTTCAGGTAAGCCTCCATCAGCAGACACTGTGAAGAATTTGTTAGTCATGGTTGGTTGGGCTTCTCTACCAGAGCGAAATAGTACTTTGCCATCTGGTGTCCATCCTTGTACAAAATCACCATCAGGATGATAGGTGAGACGTTTAGGCTCTCCACCTTCTGAAGGCATTACATAAACATCGACATTACCATCGTATTGTGCCGTAAAGGCAATCATTTTGCCATCGTTAGAAAAGTGAGGGTTGGACTCGTAGCCTTCATCACTGGTTAATCTAATGGCAGTACCGCCTTTGGTAGACGCTTTCCATAAGTCGTTAGCATACACAAAGACGACATCATCTCCATGAAGTGTTGGTTGTCTTAAAAGTTGTGTGCCTTGAGAAAATGAGACTAATGAAATGCAGAGTGCTGCAAGAGCCATGTAATTTTTCATGCTTGGTTGATTTTATGAGGTAGGTTAATTTTGGCTTGGTGAAGCTAAAGATACAATATCGTACAGTTGTATTTTTTAAAACAATGTTAAAACCCAATAGCAGTATCGTCACCTCTATGATCTGCACCACCTTCTAAAGTGCCATCATCTAGAACTAAGATACCATCTACTTTACCAATTACAGGTGAGCGTTTTAAGTTGATAGAGTATCCTAAGGCTTCTAATTCTTTTATAAGTTCTATATTAAAACTATTAGGTTCCATTCTAATTTCATCTGGTAACCACTGATGATGAAAACGTGGTGCATCGACAGCACTTTGCATAGAAAATCCAAACTCATGGACATTAATAATGGTCTGTAATACTGAAGTAATAATGGTTGATCCACCAGGTGTGCCTAAAGTTATGTAAAGTTCTCCTTCTTTTTCTACAATGGTTGGTGTCATAGAACTGAGCATACGCTTTTCTGGAGCAACACTATTTGCTTCTGCACCAATAAGACCAAAGTAATTTGGTTCGCCTGGTTTACTGCTAAAGTCGTCCATTTCATTGTTAAGGAAGAAGCCTAATTCTTCTGCATATAACTTAGAACCATAAGCTCCATTTAGTGTCGTGGTTACAGCAATGGCATTACCGAATTGATCTACGATAGAGTAGTGCGTGGTTTCATCACTTTCATAACCTAAAATTTTACCGTGAGCTAAGGCCTCTGACGGCGTTGGGTTTTCAAATGAAAAATTCGCTATTCTATCTTCAAGGTACACATCACTCAATAAAGTTTCCGTTGGAATATCTACAAAATCTGGATCACCTAGATAATAGCTTCGGTCTGCATAGGCACGTTTTTCTGCTTCGACCAATACCTGAATAGTTTTTAAGGAGTTGTGACCGTAATCATTTAAGTCGAAGGGTTCAACCATTTTCATGATTTGTCCTAGACATATTCCGCCAGATGACGGAGGAGACATGGATGTTATGGTTAAATCGTCGTACTCAAAAGATACAGGGTTTCTCCATTTGGCTTCGTATTTTTCTAAATCTTCAAGGGTGATGATGCTGCCTTCAGATTGTAAAAATGAGACAAGTAGTTCTGCAGTTTTACCAGTATAAAATTCATCACGACCCTGCTCTGAAATGCGTTGTAATGTATTTGCTAAGGCTAAGTTCTTTAAGCTGTCTCCTGCTTTAATCGTCTTATTGAAAAGAATTTGTTTGTTGTTTACTGCCGAAAAAATACTGTCGTATTCAGAAAGCCGTTTTGCTTGTTTATTGGTGACTACAAAACCATTTTGTGCTAATTCTATAACAGGTTGTAGAACGGTTTTAACATCAAGTTTGCCAAACTTGCGTTGGGCTTCAAAAATTCCGGCAATGGTTCCAGGTACACCAACAGCCATACTACCCACTGTACTGCGATTTTTAATGACGTTACCTTCTTCATCGAGATACATGTCTTTATAGGCTGCTAAAGGCGCTTTTTCTCTATAGTCTAAAGCACCTTTGGTGCCATCGGCTAGTCTGTACACCAAAAAGCCACCACCTCCGAGATTACCAGCATACGGATAGGTTACGGCTAGTGCCATTTCTGTTGCCATCATGGCATCGAAAGCATTACCACCTAGTTTTAATATTTTAACACCTATTTCTGAAGCTTCTTTTCTGGCACTTACTACCATTGCTTTTTGGGCAATAGTTCCTTTTTTTTCTTTTTGAGCTTTGTTTATGCTAGTCTCTTGCTTACAACCAACAAGGCAGAAAAAGAATATTAAGATGATTATTTGGTTCTTCATATTTTAAACTGCTTTTCGATGTCGTTTCTCTTTGTGTTGGCAAATGATTGAAGCTCTTTAAAGAACGCTGTAAATTCTTCCTCAAACTCTGTGTAAAACTCTTTTAGTTCATTTGTGGCTTCATTCATTTTAGATTTGCCTTTTGTACGGTTGTTCATTCCGTTAAGCACAAGTTGAATACCATCTATTGTAGCATAACTTAATAGCCAATTGCCTTCTATCATAATTGGTGTTAGGTGTTTAAAGCGCTTGGGTAAAATTTCAAAATTCTTATTTAGAGTATTGTAGAACTCATCTACAAAGTTTGCCAAAGGGATGTTTGAATACTCCTTCCAGTTTTTTGCTAAAAAATGATCATAAATAATATCTACAATAACTCCACTATAATGTCCATAATTTTTATGTAGACGCTTAGTACTTTGTCTAAAGATAGGGTGCGCATCTGTAAACGTATCAATGGCTCTGTGCAATAGGATACCTGCCTGAACTTTTTCAGGATAGACTTTGTAGCTGTTTCCTCTTATGCCATCGGCAACAAAATTGCCAATGGTTAAGAGCTCGTCGTTTCCAGATAGATAAATGTGGGCTAGAAAATTCATAGGTTCGAATTTACGAATTCGTAATAACAAAATTCAAAAATCATTTCTAAAGCGTCTCTAAGATATTATATTTGCTCAAAATCAAAAATCTATGACTTTAATTAAATCTATATCAGGAATTCGTGGAACTATTGGCGGAGCTGTTGAGGACAATTTAACACCAATTGATGCTGTAAAATTTGCAGCCGCTTATGGTACTTGGCTGAAGCAACAGCGCAATAAGGACAATTACAGAGTTGTTGTTGGTAGAGATGCACGTATTTCTGGTGAGATGATACAGAGTTTAGTGATGAATACCTTAGTTGGTATGGGAATTCATGTTATAGATTTAGGCTTATCTACAACACCAACTGTAGAGGTTGCTGTACCAATGGAGCACGCAGATGGTGGTATAATTTTAACTGCAAGTCATAACCCAAAACAATGGAATGCTTTAAAGTTATTGAATCAAAAAGGTGAATTTTTAAATGGAGTAGAAGGCAAGAAGATTCTTGATATAGCAGCCTCTAACGCTATGACATTTGCTGAGGTTGATGACCTTGGAAAGATTACTAAAAATGATGCCTATATCGACTTACATATTGATGAGGTTTTAGATTTACCATTAGTGAATAAAGATGCTATTGAAGGAGCAAATTTTAAAGTTGTAGTAGATGGTGTTAATTCTACAGGAGGTATTGCGATTCCATTGTTGTTAGAGCGTTTAGGAGTTCAAGCTGTGAAATTGTATTGCGAGCCAACAGGTCATTTTCCACATAATCCTGAGCCTTTAAAAGAGCATTTGGGAGACTTAGCAAAAGCCGTTGTAAAAGAGCATGCCGATTTTGGTATTGTTGTAGACCCAGATGTAGATCGTTTGGCTTTTATGGATGAAAAAGGGGAGATGTTTGGCGAGGAATATACTTTGGTAGCATGTGCAGATTATGTATTGAGTAAGAATCCTGGAAACACCGTTAGCAATATGAGTTCTACACGTGCCTTACGAGATGTTACTGAAAAGTATGGAGGTATGTATGAAGCCAGTGCTGTTGGTGAGGTTAATGTTGTGGAATTGATGAAAAAAAACAACGTCGTTATTGGTGGTGAAGGTAATGGAGGTATTATTTATCCTGAATTACATTATGGTCGAGATGCTCTTGTTGGTGTGGCCTTATTTTTGAGCCTTTTAGCAGAAAAGAAACTATCTGTAAGTGCTTTGAGAGCTACATACCCTAATTACTTTATGAGTAAAAAGAAAATTCAGTTGACACCACAATTAGATGTCGATGCGATTTTGAGTACTATGGAAGCTAACTATAGTCACGAAACCTTAACAACTATTGATGGAGTTAAGATAGATTTTGCTGATAGTTGGGTACACTTAAGAAAGAGTAATACAGAGCCTATTATTCGTATTTATACAGAAGCGCAATCGCAATCAGCAGCAGATGATTTAGCGGATCGCTTTATTGCTGAAATTAAAGCAGTCGCTAATATTTAGTATCTTTAATTATGATTTCTGAAGCTACAACACAAAACTCTACAACTCTTGAAGCTTATTTTGAGCAATTCAGGAAACATATTGTTGGTCAAAATCAAACCTTCGTTTCGCCATTTGGAGAACAAAAAATAATCTATACAGACTGGACCGCTTCAGGGCGTTTGTACAGACCTATTGAAGAAAAACTACTTAACGAGTTTGGGCCTTTTGTGGCTAATACACATACCGAAACCACTGTGTCTGGTACAGCAATGACAAAAGCCTATCATAAGGCTAAACACATTATAAAAGATCATGTTAATGCCAACGATGATGATGTGTTGATTGTTACAGGTAATGGTATGACAGGTGTTGTGAATAAGTTTCAACGTATTTTAGGATTAAAAATTCCTGAAAACCTAAGAGATTACACAGCGGTTCCCGATGAAATGCGACCAGTTGTTTTTATTTCGCATATGGAACACCACTCTAACCAAACCTCTTGGTTAGAAACTATTGCAAAGGTTGAGGTTGTTCCACCAGACGATAATGGTTTATTCTGTTTAAAAAATCTTGAAGTTTTATTAGAACAGTATAAAGACAGAACATTAAAAATTTGCTCTATTGTTGGAGGATCTAATGTTACAGGTATACAGACACCATATCACAACGTTGCTAAATTGATGCACCAACATGGAGGTGTATGTTTTGTAGATTTTGCATGTTCAGCACCATACGTAGATATAAATATGCATCCAGAGGATGAGGAAGAACAACTCGATGCTATATTTTTCTCACCACATAAATTTTTAGGAGGACCAGGTACTTCAGGTGTGTTGGTTTTCAATAAGAAATTATACCATAATATGGTACCAGATTGTCCTGGCGGAGGTACGGTGAGTTGGACGAATCCTTGGGGAGAACATAAATACATTGATAATATTGAGGATAGAGAAGATGGTGGTACACCCGGATTTCTTCAAACTATAAAAACAGCTTTGTCTATAAAGTTGAAGGAACAAATGGGAGTTACCAATATCCTTGGACGCGAGCATGAGCTTGTAGATACTATTTTTAAGAAACTTCAGCCAATTTCTAATATCAATATTCTTGCAGGTCAGCATCAAGACCGTTTGGGAGTTATTTCGTTTTATATTGATGATTTACATTATAATCTTGGGGTGAAGTTGTTAAATGATAGATTTGGAATTCAAACACGCGGTGGCTGCAGTTGTGCTGGAACTTATGGGCATTTTTTATTACATGTAGACCAACAAACGTCTAAAGAACTTACAGACGAAATTTCTGTTGGTGATTTGGTCCGTAAGCCAGGTTGGATACGCATGTCTATTCATCCTACAACCACCACTGAAGAAATGGATTATGTTTGTGAGAGCATTATTGCTTTAGCCAATAATCACAAGGATTGGGCAAAAGATTACGAATATTCTAAATGTAATAATGAGTTTATCCACAAGTCTTTAATTGAAAAACCATCAAGCGACGTTAATGTAGATGGTTGGTTTAATTTAGATTAATCCTATTTACTGAAATTGAGCAGGAACTTTGTTTCTATGTTTCCAGCGTTTGTGGGTCCATAGATAATATTGAGGAGCTTCTAAGATTTGTTCTTCAACCAACTTAAAAAACAAGTCTGTAATTTCATAGTCTTTATAATCATTTGGATTTTCGGTAATGGTCTT
>JASBSE010000335.1 GCA_030149115.1 Winogradskyella sp.
TCATAGTTTAAACGTAATAAAACTTTGTCTTGCGAAAAGCCTAAGATGCTAACACACAGCAATAGGGCTAATAGTACTTTTTTCATTTTTTATTTTTATAAATGTTATACGAGCAAATATAAGATTTAAAACGAGTTAGCATCATTAACACAATAAAATTTGTTATATCTTTTAAATAGAGCAGTTTAAGTTGAAAAATACGTATGGTTACGTATAGATATTTTAGTTTAAAAAGGTAACTTGCTTACCTGTGCTGAATTTGTTTCAGTATCAATCGATATAGTTCATTGAAACGGAACTATATCTTAACGTTGTACAACATAATAAAATGGAATTCGATTTTAAAAAACATAAGAGTGAAGCAATAAGTGGCTATTCAAAATTAAGACCAACATATCAGCTATACGCTTTTACATTGAAAGAAATCTTAATTAAAGCTTTAAAAGAAAAAAGGATAAATTATCATTCTGTTGAAGCTAGAGCAAAGGAAATTGATAGTTTTGGTAATAAAGCTGCAAAAATTAGTGATGATGATCCTTCAAAACCAAAATACTCAAACCCCTTAAAAGAAATCACAGATTTGTCAGGTATAAGGGTAATTGCCTTTTTCCCAAAGACAATTACTGAAATCGGTAAAATTATTGAAGATCAGTTTGAAATAATTGAAATAAGTGATAAAAGCGAGATATTAAAAAAAGAGGAAAGACTTGGGTACCACAGTGTACATTACTTAATAAAATTAAAAGAGAATAGACTTGGATTACCAGAATACCAATCATTCAAAGATTTAGTAGCTGAAATACAAGTCAGAACAATTCTTCAACATGCTTGGGCTGAAATAGAACATGATATTAAATATAAATCGGCAATTACTATTCCTTCTAGCATAAGACGAAGGTTTATAGCATTAGCTGGTGTTCTTGAAATAGCTGATAGAGAGTTTCAATCAATTCAAGATGAAGATAAAAAGCTAAAAACTTCTGATCGTAAATCTGTCAAAGAAGGAAAATTAGAAGATGTTGAAATAACACCTGATTCTTTAAAAGCTTATCTAGATAAAACTATAGGGTCTGATGGTAGAATAAGTCCATACACTTATCAATCTGAAACCGCAAATATTATAAAAACAGGTTTTAATAATCTTGCTCAAATTGATGAATGCATAAAACCTTATATTGATAATAGTATTGTAGATACAGCTGTGTGGAAGTCTAGACAAGGTCAACTATGGAGATTGAATGATTATCTTTTAGCTGGTATGGGACAAGAGTTTATAGATAAGTACCCTAGAACACAAGGGAATAAATATTTGAGAGATTATTATGAAAGAGGATTAGCTAAAATGAAAAAAGAAGGCATCAAAACTGGAACTTTTTCTCTTGGCTAATTTACGTTGTACAACAACGTGTATAGCTCATTGCGGCTGAATTCCTAATCGGAATTCATTGCAATTTGCTATCTTTCGGTTACGGCGGAAAATCATAGCTGATTTTCCGCAACGAGCCATACACAAAACCGATAAGCGCAACCAAAATTCTCT
>JASBSE010000339.1 GCA_030149115.1 Winogradskyella sp.
AGATCAGGAGCTAAAACAAAAGGCCAAAAACCTTTTTTGAAACTGAAGCTAAGAATTAAAGAAAATACTTTAACGCGTAGTGGCAGTAATAGGGTTGAATTATCAAAAAATAACCAATGAATTACACAGAATTTTTAAAAACAAAAGCGAATACAACAGAGAAAATAGGGTTTGTTCCTATTAATCTTAATAAGAATTTATTTCCATTTCAAAAAAAAATAGTTTTACAAGCCTTGGAGGTTGGTAGATATGCAATTTTTGCGGATTGCGGTTTAGGTAAAACTTTAATGCAATTAGAGATAGCTCATCAGTGTTCTGTAAAAACGGGGAAACCTAGTTTAATTTTAGCTCCACTAGCTGTAGTTGAACAGACCGTAAGAGAGGGTGTTAAATTCGGTATTAATTGCGGAAAAGGCACAAACATCGACATATTTAACTATGAGCAAATATCTAATGTAGACATCAATAAATATGGTTGTGTTTGTTTAGATGAAAGCTCTATATTAAAGTCGTTTCAAGGCAAAACGAGAAACTTATTAATTAAATCATTTTATAAAACAAAATATCGTTTTTGCTTTACAGCTACCCCAAGCCCAAATGATAATATGGAACTTGGTAACCATAGTGAATTTTTAGGACAAATGGCATATAAAAATATGCTTTCGATGTACTTTATA
The DNA here is from genome assembly GCA_030149115.1 of Winogradskyella sp. Classification (GTDB taxonomy): domain Bacteria; phylum Bacteroidota; class Bacteroidia; order Flavobacteriales; family Flavobacteriaceae; genus Winogradskyella. Next base: position 678 of record JASBSE010000339.1, read on the forward strand.
AATGATATGGACACCGTCCAAAAGTGGAGATTAAAAGGGCACGCAGAGAATGAATTTTGGAAGTGGATTAGTACTTGGGCTTGCTGCATTACAAAGCCAAGCGACCTAGGTTTTAAAGATGACAATTATTGTCTGCCTAAACTTAATTTAATTAATCATAAATTAGAGTCAGACAAGTTAAATAACGGACTTTTGTTTAATCATTTAAGCGTGAGTAGTACAAATCATAATGCAGAGCTAAAGAGAACATTTGATATAAGGATGACTAAAACGCTTTTATTAGCACAGAAAACTAAAGATCCGGTTATTATATGGGTTAAGCATAATGAAGAGAGCAGTTATCTATCTAAATTAATACCAGATAGCCAAGAGGTAACTGGTTCTATGAAGCCTAGCGAAAAGAAAAAACACTTATTAGGTTTTGCAGACGGGGATTTTAGAGTTCTTATAACAAAACCTAAAATAGCTCAATACGGATTGAATTACCAACATTGTAATATGCAGATATTTCCATCATTGGACTTTAGTTTTGAGGGGACTTACCAAGCCATTAGGAGATCGTATAGGTTTGGCCAAAAGAAAGAAGTAAACATACACCTAATTACTACAGATACTATGGGTAATGTAGTTGAATCAATAAATAGAAAACAAGAACAATTTGCAGAAATGCGTCAAAAATTAACAAGTTATGCCAAATAAAATTAAAACAAAAAACTACGTATTATACAATAATGATTGTGTAGATCAGCTATCTAAATTGCCAGACAATTATTTTGGTTTTAGTGTTTTTAGCCCTCCATTTGCGGAGTTATATGTATATTCAGACGATATACGAGATATGGGTAATGTAAAAGATTACGATGAGTTTTTTAAGCATTTTAGCTTTTTAAGTCCAGAGCTTTACAGAACATTGAAACCAGGTCGACTAATTGCCGTACATTGTATGGATGTATCTTTACAAAAAGGAAAAGACGGTGTAATTGGGTTAAAAGATTTTAGAGGGGATTTGGTTAGGCATTTTACAGATCAAGGATTTATTTATCATACTCACGTTACAATTTGGAAAAATCCTGTAACAGAAATGCAGCGTACAAAGGCTCTAGGTCTTTTGCATAAAACTATAAAAAAAGATAGTTCTATGAGTAGAGTTGGTGGTTCTGATTATATTTTAGTTTTCAGAAAGCCAGGAGATAACGAAGATCCAATAGTACATCAAGATACGGATCCTAATAAAGAAAATTACCTTCCCGTTGACTTGTGGCAAAAATATGCTAGCCCAGTTTGGCTAGATATTAATTACTCTAACACGCTACAATATAGGTCCGCTAGAGCTGACAAAGACGAAAAGCATATTTGTCCTTTACAGTTAGAAACAATCGAGAGGTGTCTACATTTATGGTCTAATGAAGGGGATGTAGTTTTAAGTCCATTTGCTGGAATTGGAAGCGAGGGCCACGAGTCTATTAGGCTTAACAGAAAATTTGTAGGAATAGAATTAAAGCCTAGCTATTTCGAGCAGATGCATAAAAATTTAGAGGCTTTATTGAAGTCAAGATTTCAAACTTCACTTTTTTAAAATGACAGAACTACCATTTAATACAATAGAGTTTGCCGAGGCTTGGCAAGATTGGCTAGAGTACAAAGATCAAGAGTTTAAGTTTAAGTATAAATCTACTCACTCTATGAAAGCAGCTCTTAAAAAGCTTAATAGACTTGCAGGGGGCAACGAGCAAAAAGCCATAGCAATAATTGAGGAATCAATGGCTAATGGATGGAAAGGTTTTTTT
>JASBSE010000380.1 GCA_030149115.1 Winogradskyella sp.
GCTCAAGCAGATCAGCCCGACAGGTCAGGGATGGGACGGAACGTTCAACGGCAACAATATGCCATCGAGCGACTACTGGTTTACAGTAGAATACGAAGAACCCCTTACCAGCCAAATTAAAGAGTTCAAAGCCCATTTTACACTACGACGATAAGTAGGAATAAAATAATCATCAAAAAAAGCCTGAATATTAAGTTCAGGCTTTTTTATATATCGGTTTTTGTTGGTAATAATCTGTCTATATATGTTTAGTTAATGTACTGAGTTATTCGTTATAGTATTTGGATTTTGTGTTTAGTATTGGTTCGTTTTAGATAGGGTCTAGAGGTTTAGATGATTGTGATTGGATTAAAACCTAGCTGGGTATACTAGATAGATTAAAATTGAATACGCTTTGTTTTTGTGTTCAATTGATATGTAATAGTATGTAAAACAAAATTCATATAAAATAACAAAACACTCAAGAGTTGTTAGCTAATGAGTGTTTTGTTTACTCTAAAGAAGAGTGTTATTTTTTGAAGTATGACTAAATTTTAAATCCTAGAGTTAAAAGAACGTCTGTGAATTTTGATTGAAACTCTACCGAATCAGTAAGTCCAACATTATACAGCTGGTAATTTGTATCTCTTTCTGCTTGACTAAAAGCCAAATCAAGATTAAGGTTTCCAAAATTATAACCAAGACCAAGGGAGTATCCTGTTAAATCTCCATAGAAAGTATCATCTTTATAAGGACTCTCTTCAAAACAGTATCCACCTCTAAAGCTTAATTGTTTGTATCTGTATTCTCCACCAATTCTATATGAATTTGCTGTGTCTAAAGCATTGTTAATACTATTGTTTATTGCGGAAAAAACAATGTCAGAACTTGGTCTGAATTTAGCTCCACTATAATCTTTAATAGAATAATCAAAACTTAGTAAACCTTGCTTTCCAAAGACATAAGCTAGACTTCCTGTAACTTTAGAAGGTGTTTGTAATTTGTATTCAGGAAAAATATTTATGACATTAGGGTTTATAACAGTACTACCCTCAGAACTATTTGTTGCCAAATATTGAGATGTTTCTTCAGATATTCTATACCAAGTAGGCGAATTGTAAGATAGGCCAACTCTAAACTCTTCCGTAACCTTCGCAATTCCTCCTAATTGAAAAGAAAAACCACTTCCAGTAGTTAAAAGATTATTCTCAAAATCAACACTTGTAACAGTAGAGTTTGTATTTGAGTTTATTTCACTCAAAAATGTGCTTCTTTCATAATTAATGAAATGTGTATTCAAGTTTATACCCAAGAATATTTTGTCTTCATAACTTGTTGCAAAGTTAAAAGCTAGTTTGCCATTGTAGCCTCTACTGGCATAGTAGTATTCTTGGTCAAAATCATTCCCATTAATGTTAGAGGTATAGGCTGTGTTTTCATCTGTGTTTTCAACCGGATCAATAATATAACCTTCATATCCTAAAAAAGCTTGCTGATTTTCATATCCGTAGAAAGAGCCAATTTCAGAATATGCTTGGGAGTATGTCTCACCTTCAAATGCAGAAATTTCATCTAGCCTTAAGCCTTGTCCATTGACTCCGTTAGCATAACCTAAAAAATAATCCCCAATCGAATTATTTGGGTTTACACCTTTAGCAGCCCAATCATCATCAAAGTCCGCAGATCTATCATAAGCAGCACTTAATGTGAATTTTTTCCAAGGTGAACTTTCATCTCTATTTATAAAAACGAATGTAGCACCTAATTGATTTAAATCGAAATTAGAATTAGACGATGTTGTAAATCCATTAAAATAGTTGATATCATCATTTTTACTAAAAACTCCAATAGAAACAGAAGCATGGCTGTTATTGAAAATAGCAGAACCTGCTGGGTTTATATTTACGGCAGACATGTCTCCGCCAAGAGCACCAAAGGCACCACTCATAGATTTAAAACGAGCTGTTCCTTGAATTTCATCCATAGAATAACGAACAGCATCTGATACGTCTTGTGCTAAAATATAGGACGAACTTGCTAAGCCTATGCAAAGCATAAGTAATTTTTTCATAAGTAATTTTTTTTAAAAGGAGTTTACTGTAAAAGTTTGTTAATTATCCTCTTCCTCGTCTGCTACTACTGCCACTTGATCTTGATCCGCTTGAAGAAGATCTAGAACTACTAGAAGAACGTACACTACCTGAAGATCTTGAAGAAGAACTTCTAGATGATCTAATAGAACCACTTGAAGATCTAGAGCTTCTAGTTGATCTAATAGTGCCAGATGAAGATCTAGAGCTCCTGGTTGACCTTACAGCTCTTGATGATCTACTAGTATTTGGTCTAGATATTCTACTACTAGAAGATCTAGATGAAGAAGAACTTCTTAATGTTCCATTTCTAGATGTACGTATTGCAGAGTTAGATCTGCTAGCTCTCGATTGTACTGCACTACGAGATGAATAATTTCGTCTAGATAATGCTGATGTACTTCTGTTGGCACGGTTTAGGTAGCTATTGTTTATTACTGACCCTCTTCTTCCTGCATTGTACGCATAGCGATTACCTCTATAGTAACCATTCCAGCCCCAGTTGTTCCAACCGTAACTCCATCCAGGTCCCCAGCCCCAGTTATTCCAGCCATAACCCCAACCAGCGTTCCAGCCCCAATTGTTCCAACCATAGCCATAACCCCAGCCGTAATTCCATCCCCAAGGTCGTCCCCAACCCCAGTTATTCCAACCGTAGCCCCAACCTGTATTCCATAGCCATGGGTCATTCCATCCGTACCATCCATTGTCTATAATGTTAATGGTAATACTCTCATTATTTTGACCCCAACCTCCATAAACAGGTCTTTCTTCTATAGTATCTTGAACTTTTTCTAAGTAATTGCCTTCGTAAGAATCTATATCAGTAAAAATCTCATTATCTTCCATAACAGCTTCTAGCTGTGCAGAAGTGTCAGCAAAATAGTTTTTATAGTATTCGGAATCATTTGTAGAAGTTGTCACTACAGGTTGTTCAACATCTGTTGTGTTGTAATCTTCAGATGAATATATACCGTCATCATCGTAACCGGCATATTGAAAAGAACCACATGAAGTTAACGCGGCCATTAAACCGAGTGCAACAAAAAATGGCAATTTGTGCTTAGTAATGGTTTTAAATTGCATATCTGTTATATTTTATTGTTGAACATAGCAAAAATAGTTAGTTTTGCGCAACTATTTTTTTATTTAACATAGTCACAATATTTGTGCCAAAACTTTGAAAATGAGTAAAAATCTTACTACTAGAGCTGAAGATTATTCAAAATGGTATAATGAATTAGTTGTAAAAGCTGATTTAGCCGAAAATTCTGCTGTCCGTGGATGTATGGTAATAAAACCTTACGGATATGCAATTTGGGAAAAAATGCAAGCAGAATTAGATAGGATGTTTAAGGAAACTGGGCATCAAAATGCTTATTTTCCCTTATTTGTTCCAAAAAGTTTATTTGAAGCAGAAGAAAAGAATGCCGAAGGTTTTGCTAAGGAATGTGCTGTAGTAACGCACTACAGATTACAAACCGATCCTGATAATGAAGGTAAGCTTAGAGTAGATCCTAATGCTAAGTTAGAGGAAGAGCTTGTGGTAAGACCTACAAGTGAGGCCATAATTTGGAATACATATAAAGGATGGATTCAAAGTTACAGGGATTTACCAATTTTAGTAAATCAGTGGGCAAATGTTGTGCGCTGGGAAATGAGAACTAGACTTTTTC
>JASBSE010000419.1 GCA_030149115.1 Winogradskyella sp.
AAATCGTTCATATCCAAAAGCGTATCTGCAGGTTGGTTAAAAACAACAATGTCATTTCGTTCTACATTTTCAAAACCAGGTAATCTAAAATAGGGTAGTTGAAGTTTGTTTTTCCAAGACGTGTTTCTCTCATCATAGTTATCACTAAATAAGTATGATTTGGTTCCTAATTTTGGAATAGTATCATGTACCATTGGTGCTGCTACAGTAGTCATTGGAGCTCTAGCACCATAATGTATCTTACTCACAATAAGAAAATCACCAACTAATAACGATTTTTCTAAAGATGAAGACGGAATAACAAACGGTTGAAAAAAGTATGTGTGTACAATGGTTGCTGCAACAATAGCGAATAGAATAGAAGTAATCCATTCACCAGTAGAGGTTTTTGGTTTTAGTTGTCTGTTTTCAATGTATTTAACATCTTCAACGTAGTTTAAGTAATAGAGATAAAAACCAAGACTTACAATACAGATTAAAGCATCTAATTTACTGTCTTTACCAAAAGCTCTAGCTGTTTCTACCCAAGCGGCAGGAATCATGATAAGATTTACAATAGGTAAAAACATAAGAATAACCCACCACCAAGGACGCGAAATAATCTTCATTAAGATTACTGCATTATAAACAGGTACAAATGCTTCCCAGGCTTGTCTGCCAGCTTTAACATAAAGTTTCCATGTTCCTAAGCCATGAATAATTTGTAATATCAGTAAAAAAATAAACCACTCTGTCCAAGTCATGATGTTATGTTTAGTCTAGTAGGTTGAAAAATATTTTAATTTGTTTCAATTGATTGCCAAATTAACCAATGTTTAACACATCTTTCATGCTAAAGATGCCTTTTTTATCTTTTATCCATTCAGCAGCAATTACAGCTCCTAAAGCGAAGCCTTGTCTGCTGTGTGCTGTGTGCTTAATACTTATAGAATCTATTTCAGAATTATATGTTATTTCATGTGTACCAGGAACTTCGGGTATGCGTTTGGCTTCAATATGAAGCTCATCAGAATTAGGTTTGTCTAATGTCCAACCTTTGTAATTTGTGTTTTCAATAATTTGCTCAGCTAAAGTTATTGCGGTTCCACTTGGTGCATCTAACTTTTGCGTGTGATGAATTTCTTCAATTTCAGTACTATAACCTTCAACTGAAGCCATAAGTTGACTTAACCTTGTATTAATTTCAAAAAAGATATTCACACCCAAACTAAAATTCGATGCATATAAAAACGTACCATTATTAGATTTGCAGTACTCCAGAACTTCATCATAATGCTCTAACCAACCTGTTGTTCCGGATATAACGGGAATACCTGCGTCTATAGCTCTTTTGATGTTGTTCACTGCCGTTGAAGGTATGCTAAAATCAATAGCAACATCGGTCTCAGAAAAATCGAAAGTTGTTGTAGAGCTTGTTGCTTTTATTGTAATATTATGGTTTCGGTTTAAAGCAATCGCTTCAATGCTTTTTCCCATTCTACCATAACCGAGTAAAGCTATATTCATTAGAATTTGAAGTTAAGAGTTAAGCCTAAATCGCCTGAGTTTTCCATTTGGTTGTATTGATAATGTGGACTTAAACTCAAACTTTCATCTACATTAAACTGAAGTAAATGTGCATCTACATTGGCATCTATGATATTAAGTGCATACAAACCAATGGTAACTAGGAGCGAAACTTCTTTATTTCGCCTAAACTGTTGTTGTGCTCGTATTAATCCATCATTAGAGATAAGCGGATTGCCGTTGGCATCAGAAAATTCATCATCAGTAAAACCTGCTAATCGTCTTTTATAAGCATCTCTATAACGGTCAAACTGTTTGTCGTTTCTTATATAAAAGTAAACACCTGTGCCTATTGCTCCCCAGACAATTGGAATTTTCCAATATTTTTTGTTGTAAAATTGTCCTGCGCCTGGTAAAATAGCAGAATAGAATGCTGCCTTAGAAGGCCTTAAAGGATCTATTTCCTTTTTTTCTATAAATGCATTATCAATTAATACTGTTTCTTTATCTAAACCAATGCTTGTGCTGTCATTTTCTACCTGAGCCGATGAAAATGATATAGAAATAAAGCAGAGAATGCCAAAGAAAAGCTTTTTATTTAGCACGCTGTACTAGTTTTTTAATTCTATTGAAATCTTCCTCAGAGTGAAAAGGAATTGTAATTCTGCCACTACCATTTTTACCTAATTTCACATCAATTTTGTGGCCAAAGTAATCTGAAAAATCTTTAATTCCCTTTTTTACATATTTAGGAATTTCGGTAGGAATTTTATCTTCCTTAGTATCCTCTTCTTGGTTGTTAAGATTTTTTACCAATTGCTCTGTAGCTCTTACAGAGAGTTTATTGCTGATGATTTTTTCATAAACTTCAAGTTGGTCTACTGGACTTTCAATATTTACCATTGCTCTACCATGACCCATAGAAATAAATCCATCTCGCATTCCGGTTTGAATGATAGGGTCTAGTTTTAACAACCTTAAGTAATTTGCAATAGTAGAACGTTTTTTACCCACACGTTCACTCATTTGTTCCTGTGTAAGGTTAATTTCATCAATTAAACGTTGGTATGATAATGCAATTTCAATTGGGTCTAAATCCTGTCTTTGGATATTTTCGACCAAAGCCATCTCAAGAGATTCCTGGTCGTTGGCAATTCTTATATATGCAGGAATTGTTTCTAAGCCAATAAGTTTAGAGGCTCTAAAACGGCGTTCTCCAGAAACTAGCTGATACTTGTTAAATGCTAATTTTCTAACCGTAATAGGTTGAATAACGCCTAACTCTCTTATTGATGAAGCTAATTCTCTTAGAGATTCTTCATTAAAATTAGTTCTTGGTTGGAAAGGGTTAACCTCAATACTGTCAATATCTAGTTCAACAATATTACCAACAACTTTGTCCGCATTTTTGTCTTCTGCAGATTTTATATCATTTTCAGGATCTTTTAGTAAAGCAGATAGTCCACGTCCTAAAGCCTGTTTTTTTGTTGCCTTAGCCATTACAATTCGTTTTTCTTTATAAGCTCTTTTGCCAAATTCAAATAATTGGCAGCGCCTCTACTACTTACGTCGTAGTTAATAATACTTTCACCATAGCTAGGTGCTTCACCAAGTTTAACATTACGTTGTATAATGGTTTCAAATACCATATCACTAAAGTGTTTTTGAACTTCTTCTACAACCTGATTCGATAGACGCAAACGCGAATCGAACATAGTAAGCAGCATACCTTCAATGTCTAACGCTTGGTTATGTATTTTTTGTACACTTTTAATAGTATTTAACAGTTTTCCTAAACCTTCAAGCGCAAAATATTCACATTGAATAGGAATAATTACAGAATCTGAAGCAGTTAAAGCATTCAGTGTTAACAACCCTAATGATGGAGCACAATCAATTAAAATATAGTCATATTCAGATTTTAAATCTGAAATAGCTTGCTTAAGCATATACTCACGCTCATCTTTATCAACAAGTTCTATCTCAATCGCAACAAGATCTATGTGCGCAGGAATAACATCTACATTAGGAGCATTAGACGCCATAATGGCCTCTTTTGCTGTTTTGGTATGTTCTAAAACCTGATATGATCCAAGCTCAACAGTGTCAACATCAATACCTAATCCGGAACTTGCATTAGCTTGCGGATCCGCGTCTATAAGTAGGACTTTCTTCTCTAGAGCACCTAAAGAAGCTGCTAAATTTACTGAGGTGGTTGTTTTTCCGACACCCCCTTTTTGGTTAGCAATTGCAATGATTTTACCCATTAAATGATTTGGTTTATTAAGGGTTTAAAAATACAATTTATTATGAGTTTAGAAAATTGAAGTTGTTAACAGTTTAGTATTTTATGTGTCGGTAATATTTTTAAAGTTTTTCCCGTTTATATCGTATCAGCTAACATAAGCTAAATATTTGTGAAGCTTTAATTGTCAGTTTTTTAACATGATTTTAAAATCTTAATATTTAACTTTAGCGTAACCAATAAATTAATCAAAAACATGAAAACTAATTTTCGCACTACATTAGTGTTGGCAATTGCTCTGCTATTTTCTATTATAGTAGAAGCTCAGCCAGAGCAAACAGCCTCGGTAGAGGGCATCACAGAGTACAAAATGGACAACGGACTTAAAGTGTTGTTGTTTCCGGACAATTCATCTCAAACAATTACAGTCAATATAACTTACAAAGTTGGATCGAGACATGAAGGTTATGGAGAAAAGGGGATGGCTCACTTATTAGAGCATTTGGTGTTTAAAGGCACACCTAATCATCCAGACATCCCAAAAGAGTTAACTTCTCATGGTGCAAGACCTAATGGTACTACTTGGTATGATCGTACTAATTATTTTGAAACTTTTAATGCTACAGATGAAAATTTAGATTGGGCTCTAGACCTAGAAGCTGATCGAATGGTAAATTCCTATATCGCTAAAAGAGATTTGGATTCCGAATTTTCGGTAGTGAGAAATGAGTTTGAATCTGGTGAAAACTCGCCAACAAGTGTATTAATGCAAAAAGTAATCAGCTCTGCATTCTTATGGCACAATTACGGACAATCCACGATTGGGAATAAGTCTGATATAGAGCGTGTACCAATTGAAAACCTAAAAGCATTCTATAAAAAATATTACCGACCTGATAATGCAGTTTTGATGGTAACAGGAAAATTTGATACCGATAAAACGCTTGCCTTAATAGAAAAGAAATTTGGTGGTATTAAAAATCCAGAAACGGCTCTGAATGATGTGCCAACTATAGAACCAGCACAAGATGGTGAGAAGAGAGTAGAGTTAAGTAGAGTAGGAGATTTACAGTTAGTTTCTGCATTATTTCACACACCTGCAGGTTCTCATGTAGATTATGCATCATTGGCGCTTGTTGAAAATATTTTAACAGATCAGCCATCAGGACGTTTGTATAAGGCATTGGTAGAAAGTAATAAAGCATCTTCTATTTGGAGTTTTTCGCCTTTTACAAAAGAACCAGGTTTTATGTATTTTAATGTAGATGTACCATCAGATAAGTCATTGGCTGATGCTGAAGCAACTTTATTAGAAATTTTTGATGGCTTAAGAGATAATTCAATTACAGAAGAAGAATTAAAACGTGCTAAAGCTAATCTTGGTAAACAAATGGATCAGATGTTGCGTAACTCTTCATACTTAGGAACATATACAAGTGAGTTTATAGGAGCAGGTGATTGGAGATTAATGTTTATTCACAGGGATCGAGTCGAGGCTGCAACATTAGAGCAGGTTAATGAAGTTTTAAGCAACTACTTTATTAAAACAAACAGAACGGTTGGTAATTTTATTCCAACAAAGCAACCAATGCGTATCGAGATTCCTCATACTGAAGGTTTAGAAGACTTGGTGACTAACTACAAAGGAAAAGAAGCATTAAGTACAGGAGAAGCTTTTGATGTGTCTTATGCTAACATTCAAGACCGATTAGAAACAGGAACTATTGGTGGAACTGGTATCGAATATGGCTTCATAAAAAAAGATAATAGAGGAGAGACAGTTAATGTTAATTTCACCTTTAGAAATGGTAGTGTTGATGACTTAATGAATAAGGGCAGAGTTGCAAATTATACAGCAAGAATGTTGAATAAAGGTACTAAAACGAAGTCTAGACAAGATATTGAAGATAAGTTAAGCGAACTTAAATCTAGCGTATATTTTAGTGGAGGTAACGGCAGAACTTACGCTTATGTAACTTCTACTAAAGAACATTTAATGGAAACATTAGATTTAATGACCGAAATGTTAAAAACGCCAGCATTTAGTCAAGAGGAATTAGATAAATTAAAAACTCAAGATATTGCAAATATCGAACGTAATAAAACAGAGCCACAGTACTTAGTGCAAAAACGTTTGGGTGAAATTAACCAAACGTATCCTAAAGGACATCCGTTGTACAACATGTCTATGGAAGAAGAATTGGCAGCTATCAATGATGTAACAGTAGAGGGAATGCAAGCCTATTATGATGATTTCTACGGAATTTCAAACAATGCAACTTTAGTGGCTATTGGTAATATTGATGAAGCAGCTTTAAAAGGGTATTTTGAAAAAGAGTACGCTGATTTTAAATCGGATTTACCATATTCTGAAATTAAAGATCCTTACAAAGCAAATAATCCTGCAAACGAACAAATAAAAACTCCAGACAAAAAGAATGCCTTTACTTTAGGATTCTTAAACTTTGAGTGTAGTCAATATGATGAAGATTATGC
>JASBSE010000420.1 GCA_030149115.1 Winogradskyella sp.
AAGAGTTGCCACCAAACCAAATTTATTTTTGTGTCGGCAACGCCTCCCCGGCTTATGCCTTTCGGCGGTTACTGTCATATAACAACGTATAAAATCGCATAGCTGGTTTGCGAACTCCCCAAAAACCAGTAGTTTTAATAGAATTAATTTAAAGACGGCAAGATAGGGCAGAAGTGGCTCTCCTGCGCGCGCCGGCGCTACCCAATCTTGCGCCCTGCCGCAAGCCACAGACCGCTAAGCGTTTGATACAACGCCGTTAGGTGCAATTTTAACTCCCCAATGTTAAATCTATATTTTGTTTAATTTTTATAAATAGATTATAGTTATGAAAAAAAGTGTTTTGTTAAATTGGCTTGCTCTTGTGAGTATTTTTTTGATTCAAAGTTGTAGTTCTGAAAATTATACGTCCCGTTCAGGTGTAAATTTAGAAGCAAAGAAAACTGCCACTAAGGAAGTTCAAAATATTACTGGCCATCCAAAATTATCTACACTTTCTAAATCAGAGTATCTAGCCATGAGCGAAGAAGATCAGAAAAAATTTAAGGAAGAATATCTCATGGCATTTAGAAGCGGGGGTAGTTGTAGTTGCAGTACGACAGACGGTAATGGTGGTTCTAGTTCTTGTGAAGTAGATTGCCCATCAGGTACCAAACCCAAATGTCAAGATCTAGGTGGACGCTGTGATTGCAGTTGTGAACCATACGGTGATGGCGGAATCAATCAAAAGTATGAAATTGTAAAAAACACTGATAAGTCGAGAACTTTGATCAATAAAAACAAACCAGAATTGTTAACAGCATTTTTGAACAGTGATCTTCCAAATGTCAAAAAAATTGGGGATTTGTTTATACAGGAACCGGTTTTTGAAAGAGAAATAAATGGTCAACTACGTCTTTCTGAAAAAGAATTTATTCAACTGGAATCAAAATTTCAGGTACTTATGAAAGATTACACTATAGAGCAATATTTTAAACTTGAATACGAGCTTTAGTGTTTAAACAGCACCTAACAACGCATATTCCCCATACCAGCAGCTCATACTCAAAAAATGAGTAGCTTTAAATAAACTAATTTTTTGTGTATCTCCCGGTTGCGAAAAGGCTGTTACGGGGCATATACGAAGACGTTGTAGCCAATGCGAAAAATATGACCGAAAATAGTAACAATAGACAGATTCCAGAATGGTTGAAAAACCTTCAAGAGAATTCGTGGGAATTGGAACTGTTAATATCAGGAGGAGCAATTTTTTCTCTTTTCAAATTTTCTGACTTTTTTATAGACTGGATTGTTACATGGAAAATGACGACAGCTTTTCCTGGAGCAAGCATAATACTTCTCATTGGTATGATTGGAATCAAAATACTCACTCTTGGATTTGTGATTCATCTTACACTAAGAGCATTTTGGCTAGCATTAGTTTGCATTAATTATGTCTATCCCAATGGAATAAATGCTGATAAAATAAGATGGAAAAAACCATATCAACCAAAAATTGAAAATGGAATGGATTTACAAAAACAAATCACGAGAGTTGACCAGCAATGTGGAACGGTGATTTATATGTCTATCGTTTCAGCATTTGCAATTATGGGTATCGCCTTGGTTTTCATGTTTCTAATCTTTATCATGAAAATATTCGAGGGAGGCGAAGATTTTTTCTCTGAGTGGATATTCACCGTTATGTTCATTTGTTTTGTAATTTATCTGGTTGATTTTATTTGCTTCGGTCCATTTCGAAAAATTCCTTACTTATCATATTTGTTTTTTCCCTTTTTCAAATTATTCGACTTGATAAGTTTTAGACAGCTTTATCAGGAGTCCTTGTGGTTGTTCAATACTAATGTTAAAAAAATTAGATTTATAATAAGCGCCCTCGTATTTGCACTGTTTTCGATTAGTTTGGCTTACTTATCTGTGCACAAAGTTCTTCATTGGCCAAATCTATTTGACCAAAGAGAGTTTCGATGGAAAATGGCAGATGCATCGTACCATAATACTGGAGCGTATATTTACGAAGATGCGTACATGGATTCATGGGACGAAAACAGTTCACATCGCATAGGAATTGATAAAAAAGTTCAGCGAAATGGGCTTATGGAGCTATTTATTGGATACGGCAGAGACTATGACGAATATATCCACCAAGTAACCGAAATCGATTCGCTAAAATCATTTGACAAAATATGGTCAGTTTCTGTTGACGACAGCTTAATAAATGGTCTAAAATGGATGCCGACCAGAAAGTTAAACGAATCCAACATTGGAATAACGACAATGATTCCTATAACCCATTTATCAAATGGACTGCATAAAGTGACGGTTTACAGTATAAATATTAGGCAAGAAAATGGAGAATATGGAGAAGAAAATGGATATGGATTTACAATCGCATTTTGGGTTGACCGAAAAAATTAGCACTGGCTACAACACAAGGTATAGGTAATGGCGGTTGACATCTAAATATGAAGAAATTAGCTCTCAATCAGCATTTGATTTCGGTTGACAGTAACGTGTCCCAAAACCGCCACTACCCATACCCAAACCGTT
>JASBSE010000429.1 GCA_030149115.1 Winogradskyella sp.
TCTATTCTTAGGATTTTAAAAATATTAGCCACACCAAAACTATACTCATAATACATACGCGTATCTGGTGCTAGTAGCGGAAATTCTACTGGATTTCCTGTAGTACTTAAAGCTATATTTTCATCGGATAATTCTCCCCAAACACCTCTCAGACCAACAATTGCTCTGAGGTTATATTTCTTTAAGAATGGAATACGAGAAAATAAACGACCATTAAAATTGTGTTCAAAATGAACGGAAGTATAGGTATCCGTAACAAACTCATAGAAATCTAGCTGCGAGAATGTGTTATATATTGAAAAGTATGTTTGGTTACCAGGAACCACACTTAGCAAACCTAGTGGTACTTCACCAAATGTTTTACCAGCTTCGATTGAAGTTACCAAACGTCCAAAACCACCTACCTGCCATGGTTGTATATACGAGAATTGTACTTTGGTATAATCAAAATCACTGTCAAACCAATTGCGATCTCCACGTGTAACCTGAGCAAAAAGTCTTGCAAAATTATCGTTCTTCTCTTTTCGTTCTACACCAAAGCCTGTCATTTCACGTTTAGGGAAATATGATAAAGCCAATCTACTTTCAAACTGTTTAATCTCTGATGAAATTCCTGTTGAAGATTCAGGATTATTATAATCTAAACTGAAAGTTGGTGATGCTGAACTTAAGGTTCTAAAACTTCCATCCAAACGTACTTCAAAATTTCTTAGCGGCTCAATAGAAAACCCTAAATTGGTTAAATTAATGTTGGTTAATTTATCGTTTGAACCTGCTGTAAAAACTGCATTAGATGCTAAACTTCTACCTAAAACATCTGTAGAACTCGTTAGACTTGCTCCAATCTGTTCTATATCTCGCCGGTTTCCTCCAAAAACAGTTAATCGACTGCGCTTATCTAAAAGCCATTTACCAGAAATACCATATTTAAATTTATCATCCCTAAAGCCGTATGCCAGGAACCCTTCTAGTCGCCATAAATCGTTCGGACCAAAATAAGTTCTTCCTCCTGTTCTTAGTCGCATACCTTCAACCTCGTTAAAACCAAATGTTGAAAAAATTGGACCGTAATCAAAATTTATACTTGGGAACTCGACATACCCTGAAGCCAATATGCTTCCTAGATTATATAGACGCTTAAACTTCTTTACGGTTTTTAAAGTGTCTAGCATTTTGTAAACACCTTTTTCGTCCTTATTTAAAGCTTCTAACCTATTCTTTTCCCAAAAATCGTCCTCTCTATTATAAATATCCGCATCATAGGTATAAACAACCTTATCATAGAATTTTTCATCCTTCGGTTGATTGAATTTATAATTATCGTACAACGTTGTTCGCTTACCATAAACTCCTCGTGATTTTTCTTTCTTATTTAAGGCAAAATCCGAAAGAAAATAATCGCGTTTTATAAGAAAAACAGAATCATTTAAAACTTCAAATTCTTGCTCTATATAAATTTCTTTTACCCAGTTGATATTGGCGCTTTTAGATGCCTGAAGATTAATTTCTTTTATTGCATAGGTAGAATCATTAACCCAAAAGTCTCCTTTAAAAGTTAATTCATTTTTACGTCTTGGGTAGTATATGATATTATAACACCATTTATTATCTATGTAAGCACTATCTGAAAGCACATAATTATAGGTTTGGATACCTGTACGACTCAACGGACTTACAAAACTCTTATCAAAGAACTTTAAATAGTTGTCGTAAATATTATAGTCTGAATATAAGTCATCTATGAAATCTATAATAACCTGATTGTTACTGAATCCTGAGTTCTTGTTCCCTACTAAATCCTCTCGCTTTTCATCTCTTTCATTATCACCATAGATTTTTTTTACAGACTCATTTAGGAAAATAGGCAAATATGTTTTACCTGTAACGGAAGATGTATCAACCTCCTCAAAGACAAATTCCATGCCTTTGAATAGTTTACTCTTTATAAGCGCACTATCTATGGTATTAAGGTCAAACTCTACTTTTTCGTATTGGTCGTATTCGTATTGTTTAAACTGGCTTAGTCCGTTTTGTCTTTTACGCTCCCAAATCTTCTTAAGAATTCGTATTGCAGGATTTTCTGAAGCTTTCTTTGATTGTTTACCACTAACGATAACTACTTCCTTTAAAGATTCTGCTTCTTCTTTAAGCACAAATCTTAAATCGTAGTTTACCTTTTTTGTAAGTTGAAATTCTAATACTTCATAACCAACAAAAGAAACCATTAAAGCATTCCAAGTTTCATCAGACTCTAAATAGAATCGTCCATCTTCGTTTGTAATAGTGCCTTCGGTAGAACCTTTAAAAACTACGTTTGCAAAAGGAATTGGCTCATCGTTTACATCATAAACGTAACCACTAACTTTTGTTTGAGAAAAAGCTGAGGTTAAGCCAATAATAAAAAGGGCAAAGAATAGTTTTAACTTCATATTTAAACAATAAACTTCATCAACAACCGTGCTAAAATTAGTTTTTTGGTTATTAATGAAGTTTATTTAACGCAGAAAACTGCAATTTATTTACTTATACATTACTTTTTTCACCGCTTTTACAACGTCATCGCTATTAGGCAACCACTCTTCTAAAAGTACTGGTGAATATGGCGCAGGTGTATCTGCAGTATTAATTTTTACAACTGGAGCATCTAAATAATCAAACGCTTCAGATTGTACTAAGTATGTAATCTCTGTTGCTACATTACCAAAAGGCCAAGCTTCTTCAACTACAACAAGTCTATTTGTTTTCTTTACAGATTCTACAACCGTTTTTCTGTCCATAGGACGTACAGTACGTAAATCTATAATTTCACAAGAGATGCCTTCCTTTTCTAATTCGTCTGCCGCTTTAAAAGCCTCTTTTATAATTTTACCAAAAGACACGATGGTTACGTCTGTTCCTTCTCTTTTAATATCTGCAACACCTAAAGGAATAGTGTATTCACCTTCTGGTACCTCACCTTTATCTCCATACATCTGCTCGCTCTCCATGAAAATTACCGGATCATCATCTCTGATTGCAGATTTCAAAAGTCCCTTTGCGTCATATGGGTTTGATGGTACTACCACCTTAAGACCTGGTGTATTGGCAAACCAACTTTCAAAAGCTTGGGAGTGTGTTGCCGCCAACTGACCTGCAGATGCTGTAGGACCTCTAAAAACGATTGGGCATTTAAACTGTCCACCAGACATTTGTCTAATTTTCGCAGCATTATTTATAATCTGATCAATACCTACTAAAGAGAAGTTAAACGTCATATACTCTACTATAGGACGGTTACCAGTCATCGTAGAACCTACAGCAATACCAGCAAAACCAAGCTCTGCGATAGGCGTATCTATAACGCGCTTTGGACCAAACTCATCCAACATTCCTTTTGATGCCTTGTATGCACCATTATATTCTGCAACTTCTTCACCCATAAGGTAAATGCTTTCATCTCTACGCATTTCTTCGCTCATGGCGTCAGCGATAGCTTCTCTAAATTGAATTGTCTTCATTATTTTCTTTTTAAACGAAGAACAAAAATAGCAATAAATGAAAAACTAAATAGCTCAAATTTCTTTAAAATTTATTATGCGTGCATAGTAAATATTCGAAATAAAATATTTACCTTCGTAACCGCAATTTTTTGATGTTTTACAAATAGTTAACGAAATCGTTATAGTAAAATTTCACATAATAATGTAAACTTAAATAATATATAAGTATGAAGATTTTAGTATGTATCAGCCACGTACCTGATACGACTTCCAAAATTAACTTTACAGAGGGCGACACTAAGTTTGACACTAATGGTGTGCAATTTGTAATTAATCCTAATGATGAATTTGGTTTAACCAGAGCAATGTGGTTTAAAGAAAAGCAAGGTGCAAGCGTAGATGTTGTAAACGT
This sequence comes from Winogradskyella sp., assembly GCA_030149115.1. Taxonomy (GTDB): domain Bacteria; phylum Bacteroidota; class Bacteroidia; order Flavobacteriales; family Flavobacteriaceae; genus Winogradskyella. Next base: position 3,892 of record JASBSE010000429.1, read on the forward strand.
AGGTGGTGCAGAAACTGAGCCAACGTTAAGAAAAGCATTAGCTATTGGTGCCGATACTGCCATAAGAGTTAACACAGAAGCTACTGATGGCTTTTCTGTTGCAAAACAATTAGCAAAAGTGGTTAAAGATGGTGGTTACGACTTAGTAATAGCAGGAAGAGAGTCTATTGATTATAATGGAGGAATGGTTCCTGGTATGCTAGCAGCACTGACAGATGCTAACTTTGTTGCAAATTGTATAGGATTAGAAGTTGATGGTACTAATGCAAAAGCTGTAAGAGAAATTGATGGTGGTAAAGAAACTGTAAGCACTTCACTTCCTTTAGTTGTTGCAGGACAAAAAGGTATTGTCGAAGAAAGTGATCTTCGTATCCCAAATATGAGAGGTATTATGATGGCTCGTAAAAAACCGTTAAATGTTGTTGAACCTGTTGATACTACTTCAGAAACTACAACTGCTAGTTTCGAAAAACCTGCACCTAAAGGTGCGGTTAAGTTAGTCGATGCCGATAATATCGATGAGTTAGTAAATTTACTTCACAACGAAGCTAAAGTCATTTAAAAAAAGAATTATGTCAGTTTTAGTATATACAGAATCAGAAAACGGAAAATTTAAAAAAGCAGCTTTAGAAGTCGTTTCTTACGCAAAAGCTGTTGCAGACCAAATGGGCACAACAGTAACTGCTGTTGCCATTAATGCAGACAATAGTGATAGCCTAGGCGCTTATGGTGCTTCTAAAGTATTGTCTGTAAAAGATGAAAGTCTAAATAAATTTAACGCTAAAAAATACGCAGCTGTTATAGAGCAAGCTGCTAAAAATGAAAGTACAAAAGTTGTTGTTTTAAGTTCTAGTGCAGACAGTAAATATTTAGCACCCATATTAGCTGTAGGTTTAGATGCAGGATATGTTTCTAATGTAGTAGAAGCTCCATCAAGCACTTCACCATTTACAGTGAAACGAACTGCTTTTACAAACAAAGCTTTTGCTAATACAGAAATAAATACAGATGTAAAAATCGTTGGTTTATCTAACAATTCTTTCGGAATTGTTGAAGCTGGTGGTAGTGCTTCTGTTGAAGATTTTTCTCCTTCAATACCAGACTCTGGTGTGAGTGTAGAGTCTGTAGACAAAGCAACAGATAAAGTTAGTATTGCAGATGCAGAAATAGTAGTATCTGGCGGTAGAGGATTAAAAGGTCCTGAGAATTGGGGTATGATAGAAGAGTTAGCAGATGTTTTAGGTGCTGCTACTGCATGTTCTAAGCCAGTATCTGATCTTGGTTGGAGACCTCACAGTGAGCACGTTGGGCAGACAGGTAAACCTGTAGCCTCAAACTTATACATTGCTGTTGGTATCTCTGGAGCAATTCAGCATTTAGCAGGTATTAATGCTTCTAAAATAAAAGTTGTTATTAACACAGATCCTGAAGCTCCTTTCTTTAAAGCAGCTGACTACGGAGTTGTTGGTGATGCGTTTGAAGTAGTACCAACATTAATAGAAAAACTAAAAGCTTTTAAAGCTCAAAACGCATAATTTTATTACCTTGTAATATTAAAGGACTGTTTAAATTTAGATTTTCTTAATAGGTTTACGTTTCATCGAAAGTATTGAGAAAAATATCCAATTCTGCATTTTGCAGTTGGTAAAGTCCAAATTTAAACAGTTCTTTGTGTTTTAAAATTCATGAGTTTAGTTCGTTTAAATATAAAAGGTATTTCCTACAGCCAAACACAAAATGGCGCGTATGCCTTAAT
>JASBSE010000430.1 GCA_030149115.1 Winogradskyella sp.
GCAGGGCAATATGCTTGGCTTGCTCTACTTATTGTTGCTGGAGTACTATTTTTATTCAGAAAAATTTATGGTGAAGTCGTAGGAGCATTACCTCTTAATGGTGGTGCATACAATGCTTTATTAAACACAACCAGTAAGTCAACAGCCTCTTTAGCTGCTACTCTCACTTTATTATCTTATATGGCAACTGCTGTAATTTCAGCGAGTGAGGCTATGCATTATGTTCATAGTATATGGCACGAAATACCTGTCATTATAACTACTATTGTCTTGTTGGCAATATTTATGGGATTAACCATTTTAGGCATAGGAGAATCTTCTAAAGTTGCTATTGTCATCTTTATAACTCACCTAGTCTCCTTAACATTATTAGCTGGGTTTTGTGGGTGGTATTTATTTAAAAATGGTTTTGATATGTTTTTTAATAATTACTCACAACCTGTTGAAGGTGGCATAACACAAGCCTTGTTTTTTGGATTTGCTGCTGCAATGTTGGGTATCTCTGGTTTTGAAAGCTCTGCCAATTTTGTTGAAGAACAAAGTGATGGTGTTTTTCCTAAAACATTAAGAAATATGTGGGTTGTTGTAAGTGTATTCAATCCACTTATGGCTTTTTTAGCATTGGCAATTATTGCAATACCAGATGTGCAAACCAATCAGGAAGCATTACTTTCTTTTATGGGAGGACGTGTTGGAGGCAATTGGTTGTCTACACTCATTTCAATAGATGCTGCATTGGTGCTGAGCGGAGCTGTACTAACTTCTTATGTTGGAGTAAGTGGTTTGTTGGAAAGAATGACACTAGACCGTATTTTACCTCAATTCCTATTAAAGAAAAACAATAGAGGTAGCTCTTATCGCATAATGATAATGTTTTTCTTAATGTGTATTTCCATATTGATGATTACTAAAGGTGAATTAGGTGCTCTAGCAGGCGTTTACACCATTTCATTTTTATTGGTTATGACATTATTTGGCTTTGGTAATATCTTATTAAAATTAAGGCGTTCTAAACTGCCAAGACCTATAAAAGCTTCACCCATAGCAATTATTCTTGCCATTATTGCAGTAATAACTGCAATAATTGGAAACGCTATTATGAATCCTCCTTATCTAGGAGTTTTCTTAGAATATTTTATACCTACGTTCCTTTTTGTATTGATAATGCTCAATAGAACAAAGCTATTGAGAGCTATTTTAGAATTAATTAAATATTTGTTTGAACCTGTTCAAAAAGGTGTGCGAAAAATTAATCGAAATATCCTGAGACTAATTGAAGATATCAACTCTCAAGAATTTGTGTTTTTTACTAAGGATGATGATGTTGCTACTCTAAATAAAGTAATGCTTTATATCAGTAAAAATGAACATACTAAAAAACTGAAAGTAGTTTCTGTTATAGAAGAAGGAGAAACAATTCCTGAACGACTTAAATCAGATATTGAAGTACTCGATAGGGAATATCCAGAGGTTAAAATTGAATTCATAGCATTAGAGGGAACTTTTGGCCCTGAGCTTATTAAGCAACTTTCTATCCAATGGAAAATCCCAATCAACTTTATGTTCATTGGTTCTCCAGGCAACAAATTTCCTTATAAGATAGAACAATTAGGTGGTGTTAGATTAATTATTTAAAATCAAAATAAAGACTTTTCGCTAAATTTATAACTCTGTTAGAATAGCTATGAAAAACATTATACTAATTACAATAGTTTTAATTTCGATGAACAGTTTTGCACAAGAAAAACGAAAAATGTTTCAAGCAGAATTTGCGTCGTTCACTATCCAATGCGAAAAGATTGGCAGACTATTAATTGACAAAACAATAGCTTCTGACCTATCAGAATGGTATGAAGGTAGTGATTTGGAAAAAATAAAGTCTGAGATAGCAGACTTTGAATCTGAAATTGATGGTTCTGATTTAGAGGTTACATATTACTTATCTCTTATGAACGAAAAACCATTGATTTATACGTTTGATTTTCGTAATGCAGAAAGCGGAACACCATTTGGACAGATATTCATTCGATTTAAAAATGATGATAATACTTTAGTTGATGACTTAAGAATAGTCACTAAATCAAAAATTGAAGAAATAGAATCTGAATCTGAAAATTCAGACTTCCCAAAACTTCCTCCTCCACCCAAACCTCCAAAAGAGACAAAGAAAAGTGGTAATTAAACTATGATATCTAAACAATAAATTTTGTCAGCTATATAATTATAAATCTTATTAATTATCTTTCAATTACTTTAAAAAACCATACTAGGAACTTATGCTTTTTATTTTAAAAATATTGATAAGTAAATCATAAACCACATGAATCCTAAAGTTACTGCGTATTTAGATAATTTAAATAGATGGCAAGAAGAATTGACACTACTGCGTAAAATTGTACTAAGTTGTAACTTAACAGAAGCTTACAAATGGAAACATCCTTGTTACACTTATAAGAATAAAAACGTAGTTATCATTCACGATTTTAAAGACTACTGTGCCATTTCTTTTTTAAAAGGCAGTTTGTTAAAAGACACAGAAGGTATTCTAATTCAACCCACAGAAAACATACAATCCAGCAGACAAATAAGGTTTACAAACCTCAATGAAATTAAAACCCTTTCAACCATAATTAAGCACTATATTTTTGAAGCTATTGAGGTTGAAAAATCAGGACAAAAAGTAGCCTACAAAGCACTTTCAGATTACGATATACCTGTTGAACTAGAAGAGCAATTTCAAAATGACAATAACTTCAAAAATGCATTTAACAACCTAACTCCCGGAAGACAAAAAGGATATCTGTTATTCTTTAACAAAGCCAAACAATCTAAAACCAAAACCAATCGGATAGAAAATAACAAGCAACGTATTTTAGATGGCTATGGACTAACAGATTGTACCTGCGGACTCTCTAAACGAAAACCAAATTGCGATGGCTCTCATAAGCAATTAAACGCATAGAAGATGAACTCTGACATTACACTTTATAATCAAAACCAAGAAAATGGTGCTCGAGAAATCTGTGAGCAATTGTCTACTGTTCTTTATCAATTATTACCTAATGCCGAAAACAAAATATGGCACAGACATCCAGTATGGTTTTTAGAAGGTAATCCTATTGTAGGTTACAGTAAACTTAAAGCAGGCATACAACTTATGTTTTGGAGTGGCGCAAGCTTTGAAGAAGAAGCTTTAAAATCTGGAACCGGAAAATTTAAAGACGCATCTAAGCTCTATACTTCTATAGATGAGATTAATCTCGAAGATTTAAACCGTTGGATTGAAAAGTCTAAATTAATTCAATGGGACTATAAAAACATCTATAAACGCAAAGGTGTGTTACTTAGACTTAAATAATTAAAAAAACATTCTTGATTATCTATGAACTCAACCCAACTAGCCAACAGACTTGGAGAAGTTATTTTAAGTGGCACATGGATAGCTAACACTAACATTAAGGCACAAATAGAAAACTTAGATTACACTGTTGCTAATAAACAAATTCAATCTCTTAATACCATAGCCGTTTTAGCGCAACACATACATTACTATGTGTCTGGTATAAAAAACGTTTTTATTAACGGCAACTTAGAAATAAGAGACAAATTTAGTTTTGATTTTCCTCCTATAACATCACAAAAACAATGGGAATCGTTTCAAAATCTATTTTGGAAAGACACCGAAGAATTAATTCAGCACATCAGTCATTTATCAGAATCTGAACTTCAAAACCCATTTGTAGATGAAAAATATGGTAGCTATCAACGCAATATTGATGGCTTAATAGAACATGCTTATTACCATCTTGGGCAAATTGTACTGATAAAAAAGATGATTGAATCGTCTTAAATCACATTAGCTTCCTAAAATTCTCGTCGATAAAAAAGACCAAAACATATAGTAAATAGCCTTAAACGTCTATTATACTTTATTAAGGTAGCTATATGTTTCACTTTTGATGTGTAAATTAAAATACACGTCTGATGAAACGACTTCAAATAATATTAATTGTATTCATAGTGCAAATAGGATTTGCACAGACAGAAAACTCTTCAACAAAACAAATATGGACACTGCAAGACTGCATTGCTTATGCCATTGAAAATAACATTACAATAAAAGATGCCACTTTAAACAAATCTCAGGCAGATGTTAACTATTACGAAGCTAAATCTTCAAGATTACCAAACCTTTTTGGTTCAGCTTCTCAAAGTTTTACAAATGGTAATTCAATTGATCCTATTACCAGCGATTATGTAAGTGACCAAATACATAGTACCAATGTTGGCTTAAGCAGTTCTATAACCTTATTTCAAGGAAATCAAATTAACAATCAGATTGCACAAAACGCCTTACTGGTTACTCAAAGTCACTTTTTAGAAGAAGAAGCAAAAAATAATATTATACTCAGCGTTTTAGAAAATTACCTTCAAATTTTGCATGCTAAAGAAGGGATTACCTTTGCAGAAAACAACTTAAAATCTACTGAGCAAGAAGTAGAACGTGCAAAGGCTAGATTAGATGTTGGTACTATTGCTTTAAGTGATTATACCGAAGCTCAAAGTCAGGCAGCAACAAACAAATATGCTTTAATCAATGCCAAAAATACATACCAACAATATATCATAGCGTTAAAACAGTTATTAGAGCTCAACCCAACTCAAGATATAGAAATAGAACCGCTAGATGAAGGTACTGATTATTCATCAATCCTATTAGATAAAATTACGATATACAATAAAGCTTTAGGCATTTTACCAGAAATTGATGCGAGCAACCTAAACATAAAAGCCAGTGAAAAAGGACTAGATATTGCTAAAGGTGGCTACCTACCAACACTATCTTTAACCTCTAGTCTTGGTTCTGGGTATACAAGTGTAGATAATAGTACATTTTCAGATCAATTTAATGTCAATTTTAATCAGCGTATTGGTTTATCACTCAGCATTCCAATATTTAACAGAAATCAAACCAAAGCAGCCGTAAAAACAGCTGAAGTTAATATAGAAAAAGCTAAAGTTGCTAAACAATCTACCGAAAAGGAAATCTACCTAAAGGTTGAAACTGCATACCAAAATGCATTGTCGTCTCAAGAACAACTTGTTGCAGCAGAAGCATCTATGGAAGCTGCAAAGCAGTCATACAATTTAGCACAAAAAAAGTATGAGTTAGGTGGATTAAGTACAACAGATTTAGTCATTAGTCAAAATACATATACAGGTGCACAACAGGATTATTTGCAAGCCAAATACCTGAATATACTCTATCATCAATTATTAGAATTTTATCAAGGAAATGCCATAACTCTTTAATCATAAAAATCATGAAAACAAATAAAAAAATAATTACCGCAACGATAACAGTAGCTATTATTGCATTGGTCCTTTATCTTTTTTTAAAACCAAGCCAAACAGTAATCGTTGAAGCAAAAACCATAGTGGCTACAACAGGCAATGTAACAAACTTAGTTACTGCAACTGGCACCATAGAACCAATAACACAAGTAGAGGTTGGTACTCAAGTCTCTGGAGTTGTAGAAAAAATCTATGTAGATTATAATAGTGAAGTTAAAGAAGGGCAACTTATCGCTGAATTAGACAAGACTAATTTAAGAGCTTCTGTCGTGCAAGCACAAGCAAATTATGACAATGCTTTGAGTCAAAAAAACTATACCGAAACTATTTACAACAGACAAAAAACTCTTTTTGACAACCAAGTAATTAGTAAAGCCGATTATGATGATGCACTTTACAGTTACCAAACAGCTAAGGGTACGGTAACACAACGTTATTCAGAACTTCAAACAGCAAGAACAAACTTGGGCTATGCCAATATTTACTCACCAATAGATGGTGTGGTGTTATCGAGAGATATTGATGAAGGACAAACCGTTGCTGCAAGCTATAGTACACCTACCCTATTTACTATTGCACAAGATTTAAAAGAAATGCAGGTAGAAGCAGATGTTGATGAAGCTGATATAGGAAATGTAAAAGAAGGGCAACGTGTGTCCTTTACTGTAGATGCCTATATAGGCGAAACATTTGAAGGTGAGGTTACACAAGTTAGACTCAACCCAACAACGACATCTAATGTAGTAACCTATACTGTGGTAATAAAGGCACACAATCCTGATTTAAAACTAAAACCAGGATTAACAGCTACAATCTCTATTTATACTTTAGAGCTAAAAGATGTGTTAACAACGCAAGCAAAAGCTGTCAACTTTAAGCCAGAAACAGCATTAATGTCACAATACATAGAACAAAATAACTTAGAAACACCAAACCCATCTGGCAATAACGCAACAAATAAAAAAGAAGAACAAACTCTACTTTGGGTACTAAATAATGATAAAACCATAGAGCCTAAACCTGTAAAACTTGGCGCAAGTGATGGTGTAAACGTTCAAATTTTAGAAGGTATCTCTAAAGGAGAGAAGCTGGTTTATAGTCTTAAAGAAGGTAGTAATACCGCAGAAATTACTTCTGAAGCAACTAGCGAAAGCCCTTTTATGCCAAAACCACCTGGATCTAACAAAAAGAGTAAATCATAATGGCTAAAGAAATTATAAAAATAGAAGACTTAAAGCGTCAATTTACCATGGGATCAGAAACCGTACACGCTTTAAAAGGTATTTCATTTACTATTGAAGAAGGTGAATTTGTAACCATTATGGGCTCTAGTGGCTCTGGTAAAAGTACAATGCTTAACATTTTAGGTTGTTTGGATCAGCCAACATCTGGAAATTATGAAATTGATGGAGTTAAGATGAAAGATTTATCTAAAAATGAATTGGCAAAAATTAGAAATGAGAAAATTGGATTCATCTTTCAATCATACAACTTACTAGCACGTACAAGCGCTATTGAAAATGTAGAATTACCCTTATTATATAACAGTAAAGTAACTTCTGAAGAGCGAAGGAAACGTGCAATTAAAGCTTTAGAAATGGTTGGTTTGGGAGAACGACTGCACCACACTCCTTCGCAACTTTCAGGAGGACAACAACAACGCGTAGCAATTGCTAGATCATTGGTTAATAACCCTGTAATGATTTTAGCAGATGAAGCCACTGGAAACCTTGACACCAAAACATCTTATGAAATAATGACATTGTTTCAAGAATTAAACGCAAAAGGTATTACAATAACATTCGTTACACACGAGCCAGATATTGCTACGTTTAGCAGTAGAACCGTTGTATTAAAGGATGGGGAAATTTTACAAGATTACAAAAACCATAAGGTACAATCTGCTGCAGAACACTTGGCAAAACTACCTCTAGAAAATCATTAGTTATGAGACTATTAAACTTACTTAAAATAGCTTACAAAGCAATCATTCTAAATAAAATGAGAACGTTGCTTACGATGCTTGGTATTATCATTGGTGTTGCTTCTGTAATAACAATGTTAGCAATTGGAGAAGGCTCTAAAGAGAGTATTCGTACTACCATATCAAGTATGGGCTCTAACATGATTACAATTAGACCAGGCGCAGATGATAGAGGTCCAGCGCGAGGAAGTGGTGGAAATGTACAAACACTTACACTAAATGATTTCGAAGCCATAAAAGAACAGAGTGAACTATTAAGTTATATAACACCAATGGTTAATAGTAGCGGACAGATTATTAGCGGTTCTAACAATTGGCCTAGCTCAATATATGGTGTTTATCCTGAATATTTAGACATTAAGGTTGTTGGTTTACAAAGCGGAAGTATGTTTACTGATGCTGAAGTAAAAACAGCTTCAAAAGTCGCTTTAATTGGTCAAACCGTTGTAGATAATGTATTTCCAAATGGCGAAGATCCTGTAGGTCAAATGATTCGTTTTAATAATATTCCTTTCAAAGTAATTGGTGTTTTAGAAGAAAAGGGTGAAAACACCTTTGGGCAAGACCAAGACGATATTGTCATTGCTCCTTTTTCAACTGTGCAAAAACGTATTTTAGCTATCGATTATTTAAATCAAATTATGGCTTCAGCTATTAGCGAAGATGATGCACCTGAAGCTGTAGAACAACTAACTGATATTCTAAGAATTCAGCACAAACTATTAGATAATGAAGAGGATGATTTTACAGTACGCTCTATGGAAGAATTAATTTCTACATTTAGCTCCACAAGTGAAATGCTAACCGTGTTGCTAGTTGCAGTTGCCGGGATTTCACTTTTAATTGGAGGTATTGGTATCATGAACATTATGTACGTATCTGTAAAAGAGCGTACTAAAGAAATAGGTTTGCGTATGGCTGTTGGTGGTAAAGGTTCTGATATTTTGATGCAGTTTCTTATCGAGGCCATTTTAATAAGTATTACTGGTGGTTTACTAGGAGTATTATTAGGTTTAGGCGCAACAGTTTTCATTGAAAATTTCTTAAATTGGCCTACAAGCGTAGCTATGTATTCTATTATTATTTCTTTTGCAGTATGTGCTATTACCGGAATATTTTTCGGATGGTATCCTGCTAGAAAAGCCTCTGCTTTAGATCCTATAACAGCATTACGCTACGAATAAAATAGTCTTATGTCAAAAAACAATAAAATAACTCTATTTGCCCACTTATTAGTATGGTTGGTATTATTTTCTACTCCATTTGTTTTGGCTTATGGACAAGAAGATATCGATAGGGTTATTGCCCATTTTATTGTACCAATGATATTTTATGCCGTAATTTTCTATACAAACTATTTTGTTTTAGTTGATCGGTATTTGTTTACTAAAAAAATGGTTCTTTTTATAGTATTCAACCTTCTAATGATAGTGTTATTTGTCTATCTGAAAGATGTTATCGAGAACAACTTTTTTGAACAAGTTAATAGAAAACGACCAGAAGGTGATGGTGAAGGCCCACCAGTAAAACTATTTATTTATGTACAAATGTTGTCGTATGTAGCACCTCTGCTATTTTCAATAGCTATAAAAACGACAAAACGCTGGGTAAAAACAGAAGCTGAACGTAAAGAAGCTGCTAATTTTAAATTAAAATCAGAATTACAGCATTTGCACTATCAGTTGCAACCACATTTTTTCTTTAACTCATTAAACAATATTTATGCGTTGGTAGATATTTCACCAGAACAAGCAAAAACTTCTATTCACAGTTTGAGCAAATTAATGAGGTATATGCTTTACGAAACCAATGTTGAATTGATTTCGCTATCAAAAGAAATCGATTTTATGACCAAGTACATTGAATTAATGAAGTTGCGTGTATCTTATAAAACAACTGTGAGTTATAGTTTTCCTAAGGAAGAAATTGGAATAAAAATAGCACCTTTATTATTCATTTCATTGATAGAAAATGCCTTTAAGCATGGTGTTTCGGCTAGTCAAGAGAGTCAAATAGAAATTTCAATGGTATTGGAAGGCAAAACCGTAAGTTTCAAAACACTAAATAATAATTTTCCAAAAAAAGTGGATGACAAGAGTGGTTCTGGGATTGGATTACAAAACTTAGAAAAGCGTTTACAACTTTTATATGCAGATAATTATACCTTTAACACATCTTTTGAAAACAGCTTGTTTTCAGTAACTTTAGAAATAGAAACCACATAATTTATGAGTACTCTAAAAATATCTTGTGTAGCTGTAGATGATGAACCTATGGCATTAAATTTAGTTGAAAGCTATATTGAAAAGACACCATTTTTAGAGCTCAAAACTAAATGTAGCAGTGCTATTGAAGCAATGCAATTTATTAAAGAGCATCCTGTGGATTTACTTTTTTTAGACATTCAAATGCCCGATTTAACGGGAATAGAATTCTCTAAAATGTTGCCAGATAATACACGTGTAATTTTTACAACTGCCTTTGATCATTACGCGCTAGAGGGATTTAAGGTTGATGCAATAGATTATCTACTAAAACCTTTTGACTATGCTGAATTTTTGGCTGCAGTAAACAAAGCGCAAAAATGGTTCGAACTTACCAAAGGGAAACCTAGTCAGACTCAATTTATTTCAAAAGAAAAAGAATTCTTATTTGTAAAGTCTGAATACAAGCAACTGCGTATTAAGCTAGATGATGTGCTCTATTTTGAAGGTCTAAAAGATTATATAAAAATATGGCTAAAAGACAACCCAAGGCCAATTCTAACCTTAATGAGTTTAAAATCTCTAGAAGAAGAATTACCTAGTACACAATTTATGCGTGTCCATCGATCCTTTATTGTTTCTCTTAGTAATATTGACGTTATTGAGCGCAGTCAAATTATCATAAACAAACAGCGTATAACCGTTTCAGAACAATACAAACCTAATTTTTTAGAATTTATTAATAAAAATTCGCTTAATCTATAAAATAACCTTAACGGTAGATGATTATTGGCCTCTTGTAGATTTTAGTTTAATAACCCGAATCTTACATATATCTTTACTGTACTGAATAATACATTGGTTGGTTAATAATGAGAGAAGAGGATAAATTATCTAATAATTGTCCTCTTTTTTTATAATTTCAAAAAAATAAAGCCCTATTCAAAATTAAATAGGACTTTACAGCTATTAACAAAATTTAGGGTACTTAAGGGTTATAACTATTATAAATTAGTTTAAGTTATTTTTTTAATGCCTTGGTACAATGATATAAGGCCTGCTATTATTCCTACTATAATTAACAGGTAGGGAAAGACTTCCAATATTAGGCTAACCAAATCATTTTGTTTCTTTTCTTCAGAATCTTTATCAACCCAAAGCATCCAAACTGAAAAAGAGACACAGACTACTGATAAAAATGCTAACCTAAAAGCTTTACTACCTATTTTATTAGAGTAGACTTTTTTCATTTATAGTATTTTATTATTTAACATATAATTTCTTTGAAGTTTCAAAACTGCCATAAGTATTATTTACACCAATTTTTAAAATATAAACTCCTGAAGCTAAGTTTTCTCGATTTATAGTTAGAGAGTTGAGACCTGGTGAAAGCTGATTATATTTAATACTATTCACAATTCTACCTGAAATATCATAGATCTCTATTGTTACATCAGAGCTATATTTTAAGGTTATTGGTATCGTTGCACTATTAACCATCGGGTTTGGGTAGATCTCAGAAAGGCTAAATTGATTATCCTCATAATCACTAATACCCAAAGTCGGTCCATTTACAAAAATGGTATGCGATAGTGTAAAACCACCTGAAACGCTTCCTGTAATAGTTGACATTTCATTGGTAACTCCATCAGAAAACACATTATCATTACTATTATAGGTGTAACCATTCATCCCTTTAGTGTAGCCATATGCTGTTGCAGAATTTACTTGTACTACAGCACTATTAGTAGATTCTGGAAATGCTATTTGAGTTACTAATAAAGATGATCCTGTTTCATCATAAATATGCACATGTATATGAGTTGCTCTACCATTATACCAACCCGGAAAAATAGAAGTGAAAGCTACTTGACCATTAGTATCTGTTACTTGTCTGCCTCTTAAAAAGTCATTGTTGGTATAATTTGTAGGCTGCATACCAGTTCCGCCATATTGTGAGTAATTACCATCTTTGTCGCAATGCCAAATATCTACAATTGCACCTTCTAATGCAGAGCAATTTGCATTAACATTATTAATAGCAATATTTATAGTCAATGCTATACCTGTTCTATCACCTACAATATTGGTAATTTCAAAATTCTCAGGAGATTGTGTTGGAAATGGTCCGGCAGTTTCACTATTAGTAGTGTCGCAATCGTCCAAAACATCTAACCCTCTCATATAAGGTTTACTGCTTAAAAGCGAAGGTATTAAAGCTATAGAACCTACAAGCCCTACCCCTTTTTTCAAAAAGTCATTTCTATTCATAAGCTATCAATTTTATGTTACACTTCCATTATTAGTATTAAAGCATTTTCTGATAAAGCTTCAAATTCTATTACTCCGGTTTTATTAAAAACTATGGCACCATCTCTATGTTGAAGCAACATATTCTGAAATTCGAAAGCACCTTGTATAACATAACCGATTATTTGTTTGCTGTTTACTTTTGGTTTATAAACCGTTTCGTGTCTGGCATCAAAATATCCTAAGTAAATATGAATAGAACCACTATACAGCAATGGTATTAATTGATTTTTACTACTTGACAAATCAAAATTGAAGATACCTTTGGTTAAAATAGTTTTGTTAATGCTAATCTTTAAATAATTAGCCTGTATTTGCTCATTATTGTTTTCAACCTCTGAGTTATCTTTAGTGGCTATTAATATATTTCCTGTATTAATGACTTTGTCATTAATCAACAATCTGCCTACAAGCGGTAAAAAAATTGCTGTTCCAAGTTCTTTAGAACCAAGAGTGTTTTTTGTATTGGTATCTAAAAAAATATCTTCAACATATATTGAATCAACAATGTTATCTCCAAAGTTTGTTGTATAGCACAAGTAACCATAATCTCTAGTTAAATTTCGTTTACCAGAGAGCAATATTTGTGATTTTTGTTGTTGTGTTACCATCATCTTTTTAAACCGTTACCGTTTTTAAAAGTGTATAGCCATCGGTTGTATTTCCTGTTAAAGAATCTAGCATATTGCCATCCAAGCTATCTGAAAACACATTATCATTCTCGTTAAGGGTATTAGCCTCGCCATTATATCCTGAAGTGGCATAGACAGTATCACAAACATCCTTAGGAAATGCTATTTGTGTTACTCTTATGGAGTTTTCATTGCTATCCAAAATTTCTAAATGAATATGTGGAGCTCTACCATTGTACCAACCAGGAAAAACACTTATGAATGATGCATTTCCGTTAGCATCTGTAGTTTGTCTTCCTCTCAGAAAATGCTGTTCTGTATAATCTGTACTTTGCATTTGTGTAACACCATATTCTGAGTAATTACCTTCGGCATCACAATGCCATAAGTCTACATACACACCTTCAAGTGGATTGCAATTTTCACTCTGGTCTTGCACAGTAATGGTTATCAATAATGCGACTCCTGTACGGTCACCTATAATGTTTTGTCTAACCAATTCTGCAGGTGTTATAATAGGAAAAGGTCCTGCTGTTTCGCTTGGAGATAAATCGCAATCACCATTATTACTCCCGGTTTCTTCACTACTGGAAGAATCATCATCTTCAGTAGAACAACCATTAAATAAAGTATGTATTGCTACTATTGTGCCCATGCCTACTATTCCCTTTTTTAAAAATTCGTTTCTCTTCATATCTCAATTGCTTTAAATTCTTATTTAAAACTATTAGAAATGAATGCTTTGAGGAAATAATTGCGAGGAACACAGCAAAGAATGAGGTGAAAACAAGAATTTGTCAGAAATGATTTTCTAAATTTTTCTTGTAGGCATTACCAATAGGTATCTCAATACCCATCAAATTGATGGTTTGACTTTGAACTGTCTTAATTTTATTAATTGGAACAATATAAGATTTATGAATTCTTATAAACTGCGAATCGGGTAATTTATTAATAACATTTTTCATGGTAGAACGTGCTACTACAGGGCTTTCGTTCTCTATATGAATCTTAACATAATCATCCATAGCTTCAATGTATTCAATAGATTTTAAATCTATATTATAAAGTTTGTAGTTGGCTCTTATGTTAAGGTGAGTGTTTTCTTTTATGCTTTTACTTTCAAGATGAATAGTTCTAGAAATTCGACCCACAGCCTCCTTAAAGTGATTTAAGGAAATTGGTTTGAGCAAATAATCAACTGCATTAACTCTAAAGCCTTCTACTGCATATTTAGAATGCGCTGTTGTAAAAATAACCTTAATGCTTTTGTTAAGATTATTATAGAAATCAATACCGTTGGTTTTTGGCATTTCTATATCCAAAAAAATAACATCGATGTCAAACTTATTGATGTATCGTTTTGCATTATCTAGGTTTGTAAATGTGCGTTCTAGAGAGATATTTTTTAGTTGACTGCAATAGGTTTCAATAACTTCTAGTGCCAAAGGTTCATCATCTATTGCTATTGCTTTTATCATCCTAGTTCTATCTTCAGCCTTACTTTATATGCTTCAGGTGTTTCGGTTATTTTTAATTCATGCTTATTAGGATAAGCGTATTCTAAACGTTTTTTTGTATTTCTAAGACCTTCTTTAGTTGTGGCAGCATCAAAAATTTGATTGTTATAGTTGGTGTTTTCAACAATTAATACAACTTCATTAGCCTTTTCAAAAGACATAAATATAGATATTTTTGAAGGATTTTCTGGCGACACGCCATACTTAAAAGCATTTTCCACAAAAGTAATAAGTAACATTGGTGCAATTCTATGGCTAGCCGGAGAGCCTTCGGTATTAAAGCTTATCTCAACATCTGTATTAAGTCTTAGTTTTTGTAAGTCTATATAATCAATAATATATTCTATTTCATCACGAAGTGGTACTGTTTTTTGATCGCTTTCTGTAACTACATAACGCATTATATTGGAAAGTTTTAAAACAGCCATTGGTGTTTTATCTTCTTTTTTTAATGCCAGCGCATAGATACTATTCAATGTATTAAACAAAAAATGAGGATTTATTTGTGCTTTGAGATATGAAATCTCTGTCTGCAATTGTTCATTTCTAACCTCTTTTAAATAATTGTTTATTCTAAGGTGAAGCGATAGTACAAATACCATGATAAACTGAAATAAGTAGCTACTTCTAGAAAACAATCCACCCAAAAACTTATTATCTGGCCTGTTTGGAGGTCTATTTTCCGAAAATCCCTCCAGATTATTTTGAGGAGGACTTGGTTGACTTGAAAATTCGGTTGGATTTATCATACCATCACCAGGCCTTGGTATATTTTGTCCTTCAATAAGAAGGTTTGGAATAACATTAACGATTGCAAAAGCAATTATCAATAGTATAATAAGAACCAACCATTTCTTATGAACATAGAACTTTGGTATTAAAATGTAATAATTAATATAGAAGAAAACAAGCAACAAGAAATAACTCAAAAAACTTCTCTGAAAGCCTGTTACTTTAAACATGGCAGTACCTATAGCTAAATCTGGTGAAGTCAAAAAAGGAATACTTATCAATCCTAGTCCTAAAAGAATATTGATTAGTAGCTGACGGTTTTTAATAAAATGCATAGTCAATAGTTAACTGATATCAAATTTAGTTATAATAAGATTGCACTTAAAATTATTGCGGTTTATGCTAAAAATAATGCGGTGAACGTTAATTATATCACATGATTAAAAATCATAAAGAAATGGCAAATAGCACCTCCTAATACAAACAAATGCCAAATAACATGATTATAAGGAATTCTTTGGATTGCATAAAAGACAATACCTACTGTGTAAGACAAACCACCAGCAAATAACCACAATACACCAGTTGGTCCAATCGCATCAGCGAGGTTAGTATAGTCAAAAACAATTAACCATCCCATTACAAGGTATAGAAGCGTAGAAAAGAGTTCAAATCTACCTGTAAAAAATAGCTTTAAAATCAACCCGAAAGCAGCAATTCCCCAAACCACCCAAAACAATGGCCATCCATTACTCTCTCGAAGAGTTATTAATAATACAGGCGTATAAGTCCCTGCTATAAGTAAATATATGCTTATATGATCTACAATTCTAAAATAGTGTTTACGCTTCTCGCCTTTTACCGCATGGTAAAATGTAGATGCTAAAAACAAAATAATTATAGAAATACCATAAACGATAACGCTAAAAAGACTCCATGGTTTCGTATTGTTATCAGAAAAAATGATGAGTAAAACTAAAGCGGCAATTCCTAAGGCTGCACCAATACCATGAGACCAAGCATTTAGTTGTTCCTCTAGTTTGGTTTGTGTACGCATTTCTTATTCAGATTTGTTAGATTTTTTTTCAGATTTAGACCATTTATTTACACAAGCATAATAGTCTATTTCAAATGCTGGTTCTTGTTTCTCCAATATGCCGTTTTGGAACGCCCTTTGTAAAATATCTTCAATTAAATAATCCTCTTCTACTGTTAAAGGATCAAACTCTTCTTTTAAAGAAATATTAAACAATTTAGCTGTACTATTAAACCAAAAGGCACGCCAACCATTCCGTAACTCTTTTATAAGATCAAAGGTTGTTTTTCCGGTTTGTCTATGTATAAGCTTTACTAGTATCTGTCCTTCTGTTTTCGTAAGCTTTTTTAATTCTGCCGAAAATTCATCTTCTATATACCGTTGTATTACTTTAGCATACTTTTTTCTATCGCGTTTTCTCTCTAATAAATCTAAGCGCTTTTGTAAAGTTTCTAAACGTTCTGCGGCTAACTTTGCATACGGAAAAACTTTGTGGGTTTTTCGTCTCAAAACAATATATCTAATACGAGCTTTCCTGTCTTTAAAGCTAAGATTAGGAAGCATTAGTACTTCATCTAGCTCAACCTCTGTAACAGGAATAGAATCACCTTCAATAATCATGTAATGCACAACAGTTGAATCTTGCTCTACAGGATCACCCTGAGCAAAAATCAATGTTGAAAACAACAATGTTATGTAGGTTATATATTTCATGCTGAAATTGATATCTAAAACCGTTCCAAAGAACAAATTCCATGGAATTCAAAATTAACAATTATTACTTCCATTAACCCTAAAATCGTATTAATATTATTATTTTTAAGGAAAATTTTTACCAATGGCTAAAAAGCAATTACTAAACAAAAAGTCGATGGACTTTTTAGAAAAATATTTAAATAATGCCTCACCTACAGGCTACGAATGGGATGGGCAAAAGATATGGATGGATTACCTAAAACCATATGTAGATGAATTTATAACAGATACTTACGGAACTGCAGTAGCAGTTATAAATCCTAAAGCAAAATACAAGGTTGTTATAGAGGGACATGCTGATGAAATTTCTTGGTATGTAAATTACATTTCAGATAACGGTTTATTATACGTCATAAGAAATGGTGGTAGTGATCACCAAATAGCACCAAGTAAAATAGTAAATATTCATACCAAAAAGGGCATCGTAAAAGGTGTCTTTGGTTGGCCTGCTATACACACACGCAACAGAGCTAAAGAAGAAGCACCAAAACCAGATAACATTTGCATAGACATTGGAGCAAAGGACAAAGAAGAAGTTGAAAAAATGGGAGTGCATGTAGGGTGCGTCATTACTTACCCAGACGAATTTCATATTCTTAACAAAGACAAATTTGTTTGTAGAGCACTAGATAATAGAATGGGTGGTTTTATGATTGCTGAAGTGGCACGTTTACTGCACGAAAACAAAAAGAAATTACCATTCGGTCTTTACATTACCAACTCGGTTCAAGAGGAAATAGGATTACGTGGTGCAGAAATGATTACTCAGACTATAAAACCAAATGTAGCAATCGTTACTGATGTAACCCACGACACTACAACACCAATGATAGACCCTAAAAAACAAGGTCTAGCAAAAATTGGTGATGGTCCTGTGGTTGCTTATGCTCCTGCTGTACAGCAGAAGTTACGCGATTTA
This sequence comes from Winogradskyella sp., assembly GCA_030149115.1. Classification (GTDB taxonomy): domain Bacteria; phylum Bacteroidota; class Bacteroidia; order Flavobacteriales; family Flavobacteriaceae; genus Winogradskyella. The sequence continues at coordinate 17,449 of JASBSE010000430.1, forward strand.
ATTACAGATACTGCTGAAGAAAAGAAAATCCCTTTTCAACGTGCTGCATTATCTAGAGCTACAGGTACAGATACAGATGCTTTTGCGTATAGCAATGGTGGTGTAGCTTCTGCCCTAATATCCCTACCTTTACGCTATATGCACACTACTGTTGAAATGGTTCATAAAGATGATGTGGAAAACGTCATAAAACTAATTTATGAAACACTTCTAAAAATTAAAGACGGAGAAACATTTAGCTATTTTAAATAATCAAAATTCCCACGAAAGTGGGAATCTTTTTATATGGATGAATACATAGACATAGTCACCGCTAGTGGTGAGCCAACAGGAAAAACCGCTCTTAAATCTGAGGCACACAAAAACGGTTGGTATCATAACACCATACATCTTTGGTTATACACCAAAAATGGTGAAATTCTTCTACAACAACGATCTCATAAAAAGGCAATTCACCCATTACTTTGGGATGTTTCAGCAGCGGGACATATAGATGCTGGAGAAGCTTTTGTAGAAGCAGCTCTTAGAGAAACCAAAGAAGAGCTTGGTTTAACATTACACGCTGAGGAGTTAACCAAAATAGGCACAAAACTACATAAAAGTTCTTATGCTAATGGGACTATTCAAGACAATGAATTTCATCAGGTTTATATTGCGGAATTAAAATTCGATCTAACGGATTTAACTCCTCAGGAAGAAGAGGTTGAAGCTCTAAAACTAGTAACCTTTTATGAATTTAAAACCTTGTTAAGTCAAAGTGAAACAAACAATCACTTTATACCAACTAACAAATCGTATTACAATTTTATCTTAGATGCAATTAAAGCCCAACTATAACTATGAATTTAATTCTTTGTGCTGTTGCACCTGTATTGACGATAATCATTTATATCTACTTTCATGATAAATATGAAAAGGAACCTGTAGGACTTTTAATTGCTAATTTTCTTTTTGGTGCAGTTGTTAGTATCTTCATCGTAACCATTCTCTATCTTATTACAGGACGATTTATTCCTATTACAGATGAATACAGTGTTTGGCAACAGTTTATTCAGGCATTTGTGGTTGTAGCTCTTTCTGAGGAATTTAGTAAATATGTTATCGTAAAGTATTTTGCACAACCCAAAAAGGCTTTCAACGAGCCATACGATGGTATTATATATGCAGTGATGGTATCAATGGGTTTCGCTTGTACAGAGAACATTATGTATGTGTTACAAGGAGGCTACGAAACTGCTATTCTTAGAGCATTTACAGCTGTACCTGCACATGCAACTTTTGGAGTGTTAATGGGTTATTTTATGGGCTTAGCCAAGTTTTCTAACAACAGAATAAAATATAATATAGCTGGTTTATTTTTAGCTGTATTATTTCATGGTGCGTATGATTTCTTCCTATTCATAAGATTTATTCCTGGTATTTCTATTGGTGCGTTTGTATCTTTAATTGTTGGTATTATTTTATCAAGAAAAGCCATACGCCGTCATCAAGACAATTCAACTTTCAAAAGCGATTAAAAACATATTTTATTACATCATTAAAATGTTATAATCACTTAAAGTCTTTCTGTAAACCTGATTTATTTCATATTTTAGAAGTCTATTAAAATATAACTTAGCCAAAGTTTAATAAACCTCTACATATGTATAAAGCAAAAGTTAATGCTTCTTATGAGTTTGA